>CAZUDW010000020.1:11469-31830 GCA_964619305.1 uncultured Flavobacteriales bacterium | reverse complement strand
GTTTTCTGACGATAGTTCCTGTCCAGATGCGGTAAAAGGAATAAGAAAAGTCATGAAGTAATTGTTGATAATTTTATTCATGAAACCTTTCCATGAAGAAACAAGAATTTTCATAAATCACCTGATAAGTGTCACCGCTCCCCTGAAGCGGAGTTTCTCTCCATTGGCATCCGTAAAAACGACATGATAAACATATACTCCTTCCGCTGCCGGTGCATCAAGGTAAGTGCCATCCCATCCTTTCCCGACATCGGTCGCGATAAAGACAAGTTCTCCCCAGCGATTATACACGGTAAAGTAATAATCTGACCTGTCAACAAATGAGCCGATGGGGTTGAAATAATCGTTGGTTCCATCCCCGTTGGGAGTAAAAGAGTTGGGAATAAAAATCTTGGGTTCTACGGTGAGACAAATTGTATTGGAATTGCTTTTCTCCTTAAAACCGTAGATGTTACCTTCTGCTTCTGTTGCCCTGATGTAATAACAGAATCTGCCGTTTTGTTCATATTCATCAATCACGTGATCGATATACACATTGTCGGTTGCGGGCAGGTTGATCAATGGAGAGCTGTTGAAATCCATGATATCATCACCCCTGTATAATGTGTAATACGATATGCCGTTTCCAAAGACATCCCAATCTTCATATGCGTTCCAGTAAATAGAATCCATCATGGCACTGTTGTTCACATTCCCATGCAGATAAATGGTGTGGGAAACATTGGTATAAACGGCTTCCCTTCCGCAGACATCCACTGCTGCCACACGGTAATAGCGGCTGCCTTCATCCGGGTTCGCATTGTTGTCGGTATAATTGATGATGTTGCTTGTTCCGGGAAACACCTGCCCGATGATGTTGAATTCCCCATCGGAAGAATCGGCTCTCTGGATATTGTAATAAAGGATATCCGCTGATATGTCCGTATAAAGAGAAAGTTCCACGCTGTTGCTGTCCACCACGCTGACATTTTTAAGGTAATGCACCCCGGGAAGCTGAGGAACATACATGGTGATGCACAACTTGTTGGAAGTGGAGGTTTTCTGTCCGGAAGATTCCACTGATCTGACCATGTAACAATAGGTTGTATAGGGTGTGAGGTCAGCATGAGTGAAAGAGGTTACGGAAGCAGTGTTTGAACTCAACAATTGCCATGGACCTCCGTTTGCACTCACATACAGGTTATAGGCAGATACCCCATTGACCCATTGCTCATATTTGTTCCATGTAAGTTTGATTTGCCTGTTACATTGATCCATGCTGCCCTGGAGAAAAACGGTTTTATGTATCAGACCTGTTGCGCTTGTATTCGGGCTTAAGGGCGTTCCAGACCAACAGGAATCAAAAGCTGCAACACCATATTGTTCAGAAGTTGTATTGGCATTTGCCTGGGTATCGGTATAGAACGTATTCCCTGCACCCCAGATCGTGTCAAGTATTATCCAGTTCCCGTTATCGTTGTAAGTGATGATGTATCCCTGGGTGTCGCAATTCGTACTTTGCTCCCATGCAATCATCACATGCCCGTTCGTCATATCCACACTGATGGAATCTATTTCCGGTATATCCGGTGGAGTGTTATCTTCAAAGAGTTCGGACGACCATGTGGAAACAGAATTACATCCTGAGGAATCGCCAATTTCAATCCTGTAAAAGATGGAATCAGAGCACAGGCATTCGTTTAATGTGTCGGTGTAATTGACTGCATTGCTGTTGACGGAATCTAGGAGTGTCCATACTCCTCCTACTCCTCTTTTCTTATAGATATAATACCAGGCGAGAGAAGTGGACAGATTGGGCTGGTGCAGATGGTTCCAGTTTAGTTTGGCTATTCCCTGTGTTCCGTTGTTGAGAATAAGGGAGATGGTATTCAGGGTGTCTGAAGGAGATGAAGAGCCGGAACCGCCATTGTATTCGGTTATGATGTAATAAGAAAGTCCGTTCAGTTCTGCATTTGCCCCGACATGAGTGTAGGAATTCTGCGCATAGGTATTCAGTGAAATGAGCAGCATATAAGGCCCTCCGTTGGAATAATATATGTCGTAAGAGAAGAACTGGTTATTAGGATCGGGAGGGAGGACCCATCCCAGAGTTACATCTCCGGAGGGATTCACTGCAAGGCATTTTAATGAAGGAGCATCTACCTGTGCTTCAGCATGCAAAATTCCAAGACATGCGATCAGGCAGATCAACCCATATTTTAAATCAGAAAATTTCATTACTGATATCAAAGATAGTTAAAATACATTAAGATGTTGTAATAAAAACAATCTATACGCTGATTTGTAACAATTGTTAAAAGTTTTTTATTCCTTTTTTTCTCCACTGATCACAACAATCATCTCATCAGCATCAAAATACCTGCAGGCCATCTCCATCACCCGTTCCTGAGTGATATTTCTTGCTTCTGTGGCAATTGATTTGAAGAAATCATTATCGAAACCAAATGGGAGCACCGATCTGAGTCGGTCAGTTTTTGCAAACGGACCGTCAAAATCTCTTAACAGACGACCCATGAGGTAATTCCGCACCGTTGTCATTTCTTCCTCAGGAACCGGCTCGGTTTGAAGTTTTTTCAATTCAATGAATATTTCATCCACCGCCTTATCTGTTACTTCCCGCTTAACTTCAGTAGCAATGGAAAGGTAGCCCGTGTGCAGATTTGTAACAATTCCCGAAGCTATACCATAGGTATACCCCTTTTCTTCCCTTAGGTTTTTCATCAGCCTTGAGCCGAAATAGCCGCCAAGAAGCATATTGAGAAAATAAAAAGAAGGATAATCAGGATGAGCAATATTGAAAAGCAATCTTCCCATCCTGATGGAGGATTGCACCGCCCCTTTTTTCTTTATAAAATACCTGCCCGGTTTTCCTGTATTTTTTATATCTAAATATCCGGAAGAATTTCGTTCTCTCTTTATTTCTGTTTTGTTAAATAATCCATCTATCAGTTGAATATCAACCTCATTATATGCACCGGAAATAAAAATGTTCAAATTTCCGTGCAAATATTTTTTTTCAAAGAACTCATCGATGTCATGCTTGTTGAGGTTATTAAAATCATCAATAGATGTCGTTCTACCGTATGGGTGATTTACCCCAAATAAGAGATTAAGCATCTTTCTCCTTGTAAGAACAGCAGGTTTCTCACTGTTTACCAGGAACTTCGATTTTTTGTTTTTGAGGTAAATATCAATTTCGGACTGGGGGAAAACGGCTGCTGTGAGAATGTCTTTTACCAGGGGCAAAACTTCCGGCAGATACCTTTTTAATGAATACAAAGAAAGACCTGCATGATCAGACCCTACAAACTTATTCACATAAGCTCCAAATAAATCGAATTGTCCGGCAATTTTAATAGCAGACTTAGATGTTGTTCCTTCCGTGAGCAAATTATTAGCTGCCAAAGCAATCAGGGGATCATCTGTTAAAGCGGTTCCTCCATCGGTTACAAAATCTACCCTGATCATTTCTCCTTCAACTTCTTTTAACAGGTACAGTGGGATACCATTAGTAAGCGTTTTACTGCAATACTCGATTTCAGGCAGATTCTCTATCTGTTGAAATCCCGGAGCTATTATTCTGTTTACACTCATTTGGCAATATATCTCATTAGTGATAGGTTTGATTCATTAAAAACAGCAGATGCAACTGAACGGATATCTTCGGCATGAACATCCCGGTAATGCTGCAATTCTTCATTGATGCGACCAGCATCCCAAAGCAATTCATGATATGCCAGGTCCATGGCTTTATTAAGCACATTCATATATGAAAGGGCCAGATATGATTCAGCTTTATTTTTAACTTTGTTAAGTTCCTCATCTGTTATAGTACCCTTTATTAATGCCTCAACATCTTCTGTAATGGCTTGTTCTGCATCTTTAAATGAAACACCTTTACTCAACCTGCCGGATATTATTATTAACCCGGGATCTATGCTTCCGGTCTGATAGGCATCTATTGTGCTGAACAACCGCTTTGTTTTTATCAGGTTCGAATATAAACGGGAAGATTTTCCCTGAGATAAAATATCGGTTATCAGATCCTGTATGTAATAATTCTCATCCTTTCTTTCACTACCATGCCATACCATGTATATTTCATCAGCTGGCACCTCTCTTATAATCTCCAATTCTCTTTTCTCCTTTTGTACAGGTTCTTCCGGTAAAGTACGCTTATTCCGTGTACGATTCGGGATATCTGCAAACCACTTTCCGCAAAGCTTATGCACATCATCTGCCATCACATCTCCCGCAACCGTCAGTATTGCGTTTGAAGGGGAATAGTGTCTATTAAAAAATGCCTGTACATTCTGCAGGGAAGCATTTTCAATATGGCTGATTTCTTTCCCAATGGTCGGCCATTGATAAGGATGTTTTTTGTATGCCATTGGTAAAAGATACAACCATGCATCTCCATATGGTTGGTTTAAATAACGTTGCCTGAACTCTTCTGAAACAACTTTACGTTGAATATCGAGTGATTTTTCGGTAATATCCAGACCCAGCATCCTGTCTGATTCCAGCCAAAATGCAGTTTCAAGATTTTGGGCAGGAAGAGAGATATAATAATTTGTGATATCGTTATTGGTAAAAGCATTATTCGTTCCACCAACTTTTTCCAAAGGTTCATCATAGCAGGGAACGTTCAAAGACCCTTCAAACATCAGATGCTCAATCAAATGGGCAAACCCTGTGTGATCCGGTTCCTCATCTTTTGCCCCAACATCATACAGTATGTTCACGGCTGCAAGTGGAGTGGATGCATCCCTGTGAACAACAACCTTCAATCCATTATCAAGCACAAATTTTTCAATCTCAATCATCTTTCTATCTTTTTATTTTGTTTAATGCTTCTTCATACTCCTCAAGGAGTCGATCCATTATTTCTGATACACTCCTGATTTCTTTTATCTGTGCTGCAACCTGACCTATTTCAAGTTCTCCTTCAGACATGTCACCTTCAAACATCCCTTTTTTAGAGCGTCCTTTTCCCAACAATATACATAGCTCCTCTATTGAGGAACCTTTTAATTCAGATTCTTTCACTTTTTCATAAAACCCGTTATTTATCAGTCTCACCGGAGATAATTGCTTCAAAGCAAGATGAGTCTCTCCCTCCCCGACATGAATGATCGCTTTTTTAAAATTCTCATGTGCAGAAGACTCTTTGGATGCTGCAAATAAACTTCCTATCTGCACACCTTCAGCACCCAAAGCAAAAGCAGCAAGAATAGCTCTCCCACTGCCTATACCTCCGGCAGCTATAACAGGGATGTCAACGGCATCAATAACCATAGGTACAAGGCACATCGTTGTTGTCTCCTCCCTGCCATTGTGCCCTCCGGCTTCAAAACCTTCGGCTACAACAGCATCAACACCGGCATCACATGCTTTTTTTGCAAAACGCGCACTGGAAACAACATGAATTACTTTGATTCCATGGTCTTTGAGAAATGCCGTCCATTTTGCAGGATTACCTGCAGAAGTAACAACGATTGGAACATCCTCTTCAACTATTGTCTGAATATGCCTGTCGACATCAGGATACATCAGAGGAATATTTACTCCGAATGGTTTATTTGTGTTCAGCTTGCATTTACGAATATGTGTTTTCAATACATCAGGTTTCATTGAACCAGAGCCAATCAATCCAAGCCCACCATTATTGGATACTGTAGTTGCCAGTTCCCAGGGTGCACACCAAATCATACCTCCCTGAATTATCGGATACTTTATATTTAACAGATTACATAACTCAGATTTCATCATAACAAATTTTCTCAGGATACGTTATTATAGTTTGCGAATTTAGGAATAAACAAACATGGGTTTCCACGATATATTACTTTCGCTATGAAAATTTTATTTGTTTTTTATCTTTGTATCCAATATCTTTGTGATTCTATGCGTGCTAAAGTTATTATTCTGACCATACTGTGTTTGGGTCCATTCATTTTACCCGCACAATATTATTGGGATTACGGAATCAAAGCCGGTGCCTCATCCTATCTGGGTGAATTTGGCGGGAAAGATAAACCAAGGCGTGATTTTGTTATGGACATGAAACTTAGCCAGACAAGGTGGGTTGGAAGTGCTTTTGCCAGATATAAAGTAAAGCGCAATATTGCAGCGGCTCTCAGTCTGACCTACATACGCCTGCAAGGTGCTGATAATCTCTCTTCATATCCAAACCGTTATGCCCGTAATCTGAGTTTTAGAAACGATATGTTCGAACTGGCTTTACGTGCTGAATATTATTTTTATACTATTTATGATGTTGGTGGTAAAGGGAGATATGAGGTTGACTTCCGATCTTATATTTTTGGTGGTGTCGGAATGTTTTACAACAATCCTAAAACAAATTATGGGGGTTCTTGGGTAAAGTTGCAACCACTGCAAACAGAAGGAGTCAAATACAGCAGATTTCAGCCGACATTCCCAATAGGGGTTGGAATTTACTATACATATAAAAAGAAACATAGATTTGGTTGGGAATTTGCCTGGGCAACAACATTCACGGATTATATTGATGATGCCAGTGGCACCTATGCTGATCCAAAAACTTTAAGTGCTGAAGCTGCAGCTGTTGCTAACCGCACCGATGAACTATCTGACAGTGATCCTATCGCAAGTCAGCTTAACGGTGAAAATGGCTCTTTTAAAAATTTTTATGGCGTTGAAGGTGCGATCAGGGGGGATCCTACTCACAAAGATTCCTACTTATATACAAATCTGAGTTACAGCCACGTAATTCGTGGTAAGGGCAGTTTATATCGCACTAAATACAATTTCGTTTACGGGAACAAAAGAAGGTCGCGTAGAACAAGGGCTAAATTCTAGTGTTGGCACCTTTCATAAGGTAAAAACCCATTCCAATGTTTCACATCCGGGTTACCATTTGCATTGTTAAGGTATTTAATAAAAATGTATGTCATGAAAACGCTCCTTCCATTTAGTCTGATTATCCTGCTGTTTATATCTGCCTGTAGCCATTCGGGAAATGAAGATACTATGTCGGACCTTCCGCAATTGGAAGTAGCTCAGAAAGCAATATCTCCTTCATCTGGTCTGGCTGAAGAAACCGTTGCTTCCGGCAATGATAAAATGAGTGATGTCAGTGACCCACGACAGGTAGTAAACGATGAAATCATACCGGAAAAGATCATCAAAGATGGTAGCTTAAGTATGGAAATTGAGGATTATAAAAGCACCAAAACAAGTATAAAAAGCACTGTGTCTAAATGGGAAGGATACATTTCAAGTGAGAATGAAACTAATGACAATTATCGCATATCCAATGACATGGTTATCCGGGTTCCTGCAGAAGCTTTTGACTCACTGATTTCAGGTCTCTCAGAACTCGCTCAAAGAATTGAATATAAAAGAGTAAACGCCACCGATGTTGGTGAAGAATATTTTGACATTGAAACCCGGCTAAAAACAAAAAAGAAAGTAGAAAATCGCTATACTGAATTTCTTAAAGAGGCAAAAAATATTGAAGAGGTACTGATGGTTGAAGATAAACTTCGCGTTATAAGGGAAGAAATTGAAGCAAAAGAAGGTCGTCTCAGATTTCTGAAAAACCGTATTGCCCTAAGCACTTTGAACCTAAACATATATCAAACTCTTGATTATACCTATCAACCGGAACAGGATCCAAGCTTTTTCCAAAGGATACTTAAAGCGATGCATTTTGGTTGGAAGGGTCTTCTTGCGTTCATCATTGGGCTTGTTTATCTATGGCCTTTCCTGCTAATTCTGGCAATAGGATTTTATATTTTAAGATGGTACCTGAGAAGAAAGCGTTCCCGTAAAAAAAACAAGTTCTGATCTCAGACTTTCTTATATTGGCTATATACTTTTGAAAGAGATATCTGTCTTATAATACCTCTTACATACAATATAAACTACATCTCTCTGTTTATCTCAAAAGAAGTTGAATTTTCGAAGACGGTTATGGGATATACCCACAAGACGTATAAAGAATTTTTTAAAACTGTTACCGATGGTATATTAAATTTGCAGCGATGAATAAAGCTTTCTTTTTTACTCTGTTGTGCATCCAAATAGGATTGCAAAATACTACAGCCCAGAATAAGGACAATGACCTGATACAGTTCTCTGGTATATTGTTATCTTCAGATAGTCTGAATCCCGTTCAGTTTGCGCATGTAATACTTACAAAATCATACCGTGGCACAGTAAGTGATTATTATGGGTTTTTCTCTTTTGTTGCCCAGAAAGGCGATACAGTCAGCTTTTCGTGTGTTGGATATAAACAAGCACAATATATCATTCCGGATACCTTAACGACTAACAGATATTCTCTCATTCAACTAATGACCAGAGATACGATCAACCTTGCTACAGCGATCGTCTATCCATGGCCTACAAGAGAACAGTTCAGGCAGGCATTTCTTACTATAAATATCCCTGATGATGATCTGGCAAGAGCTAAGAAGAATCTTGCACTTGCAGAAATGAAGGAAAGAATGGAAAATATGCCAATGGATGGCAGTATGAACTATAAATACCAAATGCAACAACAACAAAGCAAACTCTACTATGCAGGGCAGTATCCATCCATCAGTTTACTGAACCCAATTGCCTGGGCTCAATTTATACAAGCATGGAAAAGAGGGGATTTTAAACGAAAGAAAAAAAAGAAATAAACCTTTGCACTTATGTCGGGTATATTAATAAAGAACATTGGTGAACTTCTGGTAACAGCCAACTCCCATTCAAATCCTCTATCCCTTTTAAACATCCCATCAGAAAGTAGTATTAAAAATGCCTGGCTAAGCATAGAAAACAATGTGATCAGTGGTTTTGGCAGAATGGAAGATTTCAAAATGCAAACCATACACTCCGGAATGTATGAGATAGATGGCAGCAATAAGATTGTGCTTCCCGGATGGTGTGATTCACACACACATCTAGTTTTTGCAGAAACACGTGAAGCGGAATTCAATGATCGTTTAAATGGTTTGAGTTATGAAGAAATCGCAAAGAGAGGAGGTGGCATTTTAAACTCAGTTAAAAAACTTGAATCCATTGATGAAGGATTTCTTTTTGAAAGTGCATTGCAGCGGCTGGATGAGATCAGGAAAACCGGAACCGTTGCCGTAGAGATCAAAAGTGGTTATGGCCTTTCATTAAAAAGCGAGATAAAGATGTTGAGGGTAATAAGAAAACTGAAAGAAATCTCTCCCCTTACTATCAAAGCCACATTCCTTGGAGCCCATGCCATCCCTGCAGAATTCAGAAAAAACTCAACTGCATATATCGATCATATCATAAACGAAGTTTTGCCAGAAGTTGCAGGTGAAGGTCTTGTAGATTTTATTGATATTTTTTGTGAAACCGGGTTCTTTTCTGCTAATGATTCTGCAAGGTTACTTGATGCAGGATGGAAGTACAATCTCCCTCCAAAGGTCCATGTCAATCAGTTCTCCTCTATTGGGGGTATTCCCGTTGCAGTTTCCAAAAAAGCATTAACAGTGGATCATCTTGAGGTGCTTGAACCTGCTGATATTCAGGCACTGCAAAACAGCAGTACCATTGCAAGTCTGCTACCGGGATGTTCATTCTTTCTGAACATCTCTTACTCTCCTGCTAAAACACTGATGGATGCTGGAATTCCTCTGGCACTTGCAAGCGATTACAACCCGGGAACTGCACCTTCGGGCAATATGCCATTTATTATTTCACTGGCATGTATCAAAATGGGAATGAGTCCCATACAGGCTATTTATGCTGCAACATGGAATGGATCCTTTGCGATGGGATTAGGCGATTCAAACGGAAATATTGCAATCGGAAAAAAAGCCGATATTCTCATCAGTAAACCGATGAATTCTGCAGCAGGCATTCCTTATTCTTTTGGTAGTAATCCCATCCAAAGTGTTATTATTAACGGCAAACTGACATAATTCCGGCATCATATACAATACCGATCATGAAAATACTGAAGCTGCCGGTGTACAGAAAATTGATCTTAATCACCACACTACTTTTGTGTTCGATTTTCCACGCTTGTCAAAAATCCCCTTACTGAAACATGTTATCTCCTGCCTGAAACGTGATATCTCTCAGCTAAACATAGTGTGCCGACAGGTTTATGGTGTAACCCAGCTGGTTCATGGGTCATACTGTAACTTAACTATCGCGGGTCCTCCTTTGGGACGAATTTTAGCTTGATTAATTTTTATTTGGCTGGGGTTGTGTAGTTGGGATAAGCCTAGTCCATCTTTCTCAAAAGCCTGAGTATGCGATTTATATTCAATCTATGACCCTTTCTTCCATTTCATCCTTCATACCAAAAACGCGCAGCATAGGATCTTAGGTGAATAACTTATCCATCAACTCAATAAATTTTAGGTTTTCATCACTTTCTCCCAGAGGCTTATAGTATAAGATACTCCTGTTTACACTGAGGATTTCGCATTGATTGCGGATGTTCATGCTCTTCGCTGCCGGTTTAACCAATTGTTTACGCTCTCTTACAGTCCGGTTTTCCATAATTTTTTAAAGAAATTCTCCACTTCCAGTTCGCCTATCTTAGGGTGGAGATAATCTATTTTATTATCCAGCATAGCGCCATACCTATCACTCTCATAAACCTGTCTCTGAGGAAAATACAAGCAGCTTATTTTTTATTAGTTTTGTTAATTGTAATTTTGAGATTAAAATCCAATAAAACCAGTAAAAATGAAAATAGGTGTATTATTATCCGGTTGCGGAGTGTATGACGGTTCAGAAATACACGAAGCTACCTTTACATTACTTGCAATTGATGAAAATAAAGCAGAAGCTCTCTGCATGGCTCCCGACATTTTGCAGCATCACGTCCTAAACCACATCAATGGAGAGGAAATAGATGAAAAACGCAATGTGCTTGTAGAATCTGCACGCATTGCCCGTGGTAATATTCGCAGTTTGAAAGATGTTGCTTGTGATGATATTGATGCAATGGTCATTCCCGGAGGGTTTGGTGCTGCCAAGAACCTAACGAAATGGGCTTTTGAAGGACCTGCCGGTGATATCAATCCTGAAGTAAAAAGAATTATCGTTGAAATGCATGATGCCGGCAAACCCGTTTGCGGTCTTTGTATGGGCCCCACAGTGATTGCAAAAGCGCTTGAAGAAAGCGGTGTGCAAGTATCGCTCACCGTTGGGACAACGGATGAATCTTCTCCTTATGACATAAAAGATGTAAGCGATGGGATGGAAGCGCTTGGAGCAAAAGCTGTTATGCACAGCATCAGGGAGATTGAGACGGATGAAGTCAATAAGATCGTTTCAGCGCCATGTTATATGATGGATGCATCTGTTGCAGAAGTGAGAGGAAACATCAAAATGGCTGTGGACAAACTGATTGAAATGGCAGCACGCTGAGCTCCTTAATGAAGAATCTCTTTTTTCTGCTCCTCAGGAAATTACCTCGCCCATTGCTGATTCGCATCAGCTATGTGTTCAAACTTTTTGCTCCCCTGCTTTTATCAGGCAATAATGTGGAGTGCAATATTTGCGGGAAGCATTATAGCCGCTTTTTACCATACGGATCTCTTTCGAGGCAACGCAATAATGTGCTTTGTCCAAACTGCCTTTCTCTTGAAAGGCATCGCCTGATCTGGTTGTTCCTGCAAAAGAAGACCGATTTTTTTATTCATACAAAGAAAGTCCTTCATGTGGCTCCGGAACAATGTTTTTATAAACGTTTCAGGAAATTGCTAACCATGGATTATACTACGGGGGACCTGGAATCTCCTCTGGCAGACATTCATTTTGATTTACACAATATTCCGTTTGAAGATGATTTATTTGATGTTGTGATCTGCAATCATGTGCTTGAGCATGTTGAAGATGACAGGAAGTGCATGCGTGAGATATACCGCATTCTTAAAAAAGGAGGATTTGCCATTTTGCAGGTGCCTGTTGATTATACTAGGGAACATACTTTTGAAGATAGTTCTGTAACTGATCCTAAAGAAAGAGAACGTCTTTTCTGGCAGGTTGATCATCTGCGCTTATATGGACGAGATTATGGACAAATTTTAAGAAGTGTCGGTTTTTATGTGACAGAATCGGATTTTGTAAAAGATATTTCAGAAAAGGAAATAAAGCGAATGAGATTACCGGCAAAAGAGGTGCTTTATTTTTGTGAAAAAGTGTAGTTGTCCGACTTATTTATCTTTAAGCACAATGTCCTTCCTGATCTCTGTCATAAAGGATGATTTATCAAGGATATTTATTGTTTCATGAATGGGGATAAATCCTCCAGCTTCTACGTCCAGATTATACTCACCGGGTGGCAGGATCATGATGTAACGCATGGTGTTTAGATTAGGTGAATATTCCCCATATAGATCAGAATTTTTATCGATAACAAGGAGATAAACATCATCTGCTCTTTTGGAAGTATCAGCGCATGAGATGCTTCCTTTGATAACAGTGTATCTGGGTTCGATGTCGTTAAACGTAACCCGGTATATGTCATAATCTCCGTATCCACCTGGTCTTACGGCAGCAATATAGCCAAACCTGCCTGTTTCAGAAACACGAAAATTCATATCATCATAAGTAGTATTTACCGGATAACCTATATTTCGGACATTGCTGAAACTTCTTTTTGTTTTATCCCAGTCAGATTTAAAAATATCATAACCTCCCATACTTGTATGACCTTTTGAACTGAAATACAGCATAGTGTTATCAGGAGAGATATTGGGAAAATCTTCATCAAATTCAGTATTGATCTCAGCCCCCAGGTTTTGTGCCGGGCCCCATCCACCGATGGGCAATTTCCTGGATACATAAATGTCCGTACCACCATAACCTCCGGGCCTGTTGCTGGCAAAATAAATTGCATTTCCATCGCGGGTGATCGAAGCAGCAATTTCTTCATGATGAGAATTAATCTGTTTTTCTAAAATAACCGGAGTTTCAAATCCTTGTTCTTTTTTCGTTGTGAGATAAAGATCGCCAAACCCGCCAAAATTGTCGAAATATAACAACAATATATCACCGCTTGCCGATAAACCGGATATTTCTTCATTTCCATCTGGCGTATTAATGTTTTTCCCTAATGGAACTGCATCAGTGTAATTTCCATTAACAACTTTAGATATGTAAACATTTGCTGTGTATTTTCCATTTTCAAGCTCAATGCTGCCATCATCCCTCCTTGAGTTAAAGACAATGAATGATTCATCAATAGGCATAAACGGGTAATAATCAGGATAGATTGAGTTGATTTTATTACCTAGGTTTTCAAATGTCACATTCAATGGATACTTAACAATCTCTTTGGCATTGTGGCAATATTCGATTTGATTATTGGTTTCGGTAATTGATGCTGCTGTGCCTCCTCCGATTGTTTTATATTTCGTAAACATTTCTATTGCTTTATCAAATTGATAAGCAAAGTGATATGCTCTGCCCAGCAGGTAATAAGCATTGTTGTCATATCCTGCATTTACAACTTTTTCAAGATAAAGTATTGCTTTTGTTTTATCTATGTTGCTGTTGAGATAGCAAACACCTGCCCTGTAGTTGTATTTGAGATTACCAGGCTCATCTTCGAGCAGAAGCAGGTATTCTTCAAGGGCCTGTTCATAATTCCCGGCAGTTAGAAATGTATTGGCCTGGCGCGGGTTTCCCTTTTGTGCAAAGATATTTTGTGATGTAAATATTGTGACTAAAATAAAATTGGTTAGAAGAATTTTGGATGTCATGTGGATGGCTTTATTTATCACGTTAATGGTGTGCAAAAATACAATTCCTGATATAAATTTAACAATGAATACAAAATATCCGAGAATTCTGTATGCGACAATATCAGAGGATAAGCAGCTTTTCTTTCAGCAATAAATGATAGCTTATTGCATTTTCTTTAATAAATCTATCACGGCATCTTTATGAATTGTAAAAGTCATGATTTTTAATTTCACGTAATCTTCGTGAAAGAAATAATATCCCTTATTTTTTCCTGTTCTTGATCCGCTGCCGGAATCCTTAATCAGAAACCAGGTATTCCCGTTTTTATCTTCTTTGTATCCGACCAGGTGGATAGCATGATCGTCAGTAGTTGATTTATTGTTAAATCTAAGTTGACGGGCATTTTCGTCAATATATTCAGAAGGTATATCAAAACTTGGAACTACAGCAACATCATATTCCGATAAATAACCAGGTTCAGAAACATCTCCTCCTATGGATATACTATATCCTTTTTTTACTGCATTCTTTATGGCAGCCATGAAATCATCAAGTGGAACATTATAATAATCATTACTTCTCCACCAATTATCAGGAACTTTGTACTCGGCTTTTGTCCAGTATGGTTTCTCCATTAGAGACATAAAATTGACGTAATCATCAGGGTTTAGTTTGGCTATATTTTTCATAAACTCTACAGGAGTCATATTCTTACCTGCCACTAGCACTGATACGGGAGGTTTGCCAATGTAATGATCAAGAATAGATTTAATTGTTGAGATCACTTCATCTTCATTCCATGCATTATTAGAACGTACACTTCTTAAATAATTATGCATTTCATTGAACATTGCCAGGTGGTCATGAAATTTCTGTCCTTGCTGCATACCGGTGTATGATTCTTCCGGAACAATTCCATGGGTTTTCATCATTCTGGCAACCGCATTTGTTTCTGATCCTTCACCGAAAAAAGATGCACCCCTTGTACGTACATATTCCCTTGCTTTTTCTACATATTCCCAATAAACTGTATATAACTCGGACAATTTGATTTTCTTTTTTGTCAGTCTGAAAATCTCTGATTCGTAAAAAGATGTTGTTGAAAAACACCAGCAGGTTCCTGTTCTGCCTTGCGAAACAGGGTCATTGCACCAAACATTAGTGAACTCATCAACACTTTGAGGCAAGTTCCATGTTGATGGATCTAATTTGAAAATTCTGTAAGGTTCCTCTTCTGTCTTTTGATATTCTTTAATTCCTTTTTTTATCTCATCCCAGAAGGGACTCTTTGGCTCAGAATAAACGGCTTTGTCTTTTGGTTGTTGTGCTAAAAGAGATGTGGTTATCAACATATTCACTACTAATACTATTCTTCTCATACGTTCTCGTTTTAAGGAGGCCAAAGTTAGAAAAAGATATTTGAAACAATGAAAAATCATCATTAAATACAGGAATCAGAACCAAATGAGTCTTATGTTATAGTTTTGCAAGATGAGTTTAACCAATATTATAATACTGTTGACTGTGGGTTTATCAGTGCTTGCTCTTATGAACAGGGAATTATTTATTAAATTACAATACAATCCATATCTGGCACACCACAACAAGCAATGGTATCGTTTTCTGACTCATGCCCTGATTCATGCAGGCTGGATACACTTGGGAGTAAATATGTATGTGTTGTATCTTTTTGGAAATCTAACAGAGACCTTCTATGATATTCATTTTGGCGGTAAAGGAATGTTGTTTTATCTATTGCTTTATGTGGGTGGAACTTTATTCTCCTCTCTGCCTGCATTGAAAAAAAACAAAGATAACTATAGTTACAATGCTGTTGGAGCATCAGGAGCTGTGTCTGCAGTTTTGTTTGCTTCCATTCTGTTTATACCCATGCAACCAATCCGTTTTTTCTTTATTCCAATAGAAATGCCTGCATTTGTTTTTGGTATTTTATATCTTGTCTTTGAAATATATCAATCAAAAAAAGCAATGGATAATATTGCTCATGATGCGCATTACTGGGGTGCTATTTTTGGTGTGCTTTATACCATTCTTATTAAACCATCTATTATTGCTGAATTTCTCTGGAAAATATTTGGATAAATGAACAAAGCAGTATTTCTTGACAGGGATGGAATAGTTAATTTAGAGAGAGGTGTACACACATGGAGGATCGAAGATTTTCAGTTTGTTGACGGATTGTTTAATGGCCTTACTTATTTAAGCAATAAAGGATATTTGCTGATTATAATTACCAATCAATCGGGAATTGCAAAAGGTTTATATACACACGCAGATACAGACATCTTGCACAGATATATGCTAAAGGAACTTTCTGATCATGGAATAAACATCACTGAAATATATTATTGTCCCCATCATGAAGATTATAGCCGTTGTTTGTGCAGGAAACCGGGATCTTTGTTAATTGAGAAAGCAATTTCAAGATTTGATGTTGATACAGAAAAATCTGTAATGATCGGAGATGCACTTAGGGATATTGAAGCGGGGAAGGCTGCCGGCCTCAGAAGTATCAAACTTGAACCTAATTCAAATTTATTTCAAGCGTTAAAAATGAACAAAATCTAAAAGATATGGGTTTTTTAAATATAGACGGAAATCTTTTACCTGACGATCAACCTGTTATTCACTCATATAACAGGTCATTCCGGTTCGGGGATGGCTTGTTTGAAACAATAAAAGTTATTAATGGTCAGGCATGTTTCCTGAACCAGCACATTAACAGGATGAGAGAAGGTCTCTCAAAGTTGCAGATTTCCCTTAATGAAAGATTTGATGATTTCTATATTAAAAATACTATCGATGAATTATTAGAAAAAAATCAAATTCAGAAAGGGGCTAAAGCACGGATCACGGTATTCAGACGAGGTGGCGGTCAATATACTCCTTTAGATAATTCAGGATCTATCTTGATTGAGACTGAAACAATAGATGTCAACGAATATGATCTCAATAAAGAAGGGTATATAGTAGATTTGTATGAAAGACATACAAGTCCGTCAGATTTTCTGTCAAGTATCAAATCAAACAGCGCTCTCTTTTCTGTTATTGCTGCTTTATATATTCAAAGCAAGGAGTTGGATGAAGCCATCCTGCTTAACGAAATGGGTTGCATATCTGAAGGAATCAGTACAAATATTTTTATTGTTTTCAACAGTGTACTTTATACACCATCTGATGATCAGGGATGTTTACCAGGTATTCTGAGGGATCAATTAATAACCATAGCTAAAAAGAATAGAATTGAAGTACAGGAATGTCAACTGAATCCATCTGTCCTACTCAAAGCGGATGAATTATTGTTCACAAATGCAGTAAGTGGTATTCGTTGGGCATTATCATACCGGAACAAAAGGTTTTATAACAATATGGCAAAAAAACTGGTGGAACTTTTGAATAAAGAAGTTGCTAATTAAGTCTTGGGTCTTCCGGAGAATTCGAAAGCACTTCAAACTTTTTACCGAGTTTTTTTAAAGAATTTTTCCAGAAATCTTTATTCATCCCGGACATCACCTGTTGAGTTGTACAATTTGCTACTATCCAGGAGCGCTCTTTTAATTCCATTTTAAGCTGATTAGGTTCCCAGCCAGAATATCCAACAAAAAACCTGATTTCAGAAGGCTTAACCTGCTTGAGGTCTATAAGGATCTTTAGCTGTTCAAAATCTCCACCCCAATAAATATTTTTTGTCACTTTTATGCTGCCATTCAGACGATCACCCAGTGTATGAATAAAAAAGATGTTGCTATTGCTAACAGGTCCTCCATAACATAAAGTAGTATCTATTACAGGGAAGTTTTCAATAAGAGTTGTAAGTTCCATTGGAATAGGTCTGTTCAGTATAAAACCCAGTGCTCCTTTATCGTTGTGTTCAACAAGGAAAATAACTGTTCGCTTGAAATAAGGATCAAATAAAAATGGTTCTGAAATAAGCAGTTTTCCAGGCGTAGGATTTACTGTTAGAAAATTAATATCAGCAAAAAAATCATCTTCCATAGCTTGCGAAAATAATAATCTGAATAATACCAAAGATCATGCTACAGAATATATTAGATTTGTTATTCATACATAGTTAATGAATAATTGGATATTGTAAGTACATATCTCAGTAAACACGCTTATGTCCCAACCAGTATTAAAGAGCAGCCCAATGCAGATCTAAGGATAGTAGTAGTTATTCCTGCTTTTAATGAGGAATTATTAATACCTTCTTTGACCTCTTTGTGGGATTGTACAAAACCTGATTGTTCTGTTGAAATAATAATAGTGATAAATGCATCTAATAAATCGCCTGCATCAGTCATTAAGCAAAATAAAAAGCTGAGCAAGGAATTAAAGTTGTGGAATCCTCCTCATAATACTATTAGGTTGCATATCCTTGAGTTTAACGACCTTCCTGATAAAGTCGCAGGCGTTGGGCTGGCAAGGAAAATAGGCATGGATGAAGCTGTCAGGCGATTTCAGCCCCTTGCTCATGAGGGTATCATAGTTTGTTTTGATGCAGATTGTCAATGTGATAAAAATTATTTTGTAGCTATTGAAAAGCACTTTGTTAACAATCCTGATATAAGTGGATGCTCAATTTATTTTGAGCATCCGCTTGATGGGGAGCTATATGAAAAAACTGTTTATAAAGGTATTGTTCTCTATGAACTATATCTGCGCTATTATAGACTCGGATTGCAGTATGCCGGTTTGCCGTTCGCTTATCATACGGTTGGTTCTGCTTTGGCAGTGAGTTGCAGTGCCTATTGCCGGTTAGGTGGCATGAATAAAAGGAAAGCAGGGGAGGATTTTTATTTTATTCAAAAACTTATTAAGTCTGGCAACTACTCGGACCTTAAGACTACTTGTGTTTATCCATCACCAAGGCCTTCTGAGAGAGTTCCATTTGGAACTGGGAAAGCCATAATAAATTACGGCATCCAAGGGAATTCATCTATCAAAGCCCCACCCGTTGAAATGTTTAATGATCTGAAAATTTTAAACAGGAATATAGAAAATATATTTCATCGAAAAACAGTAATCACAACTATAGCACTGGATGCTTATTTTAAAGAAATCGCTTTTGAAAAACGAATTGATGAGATCATTCGCAATACATCTACTTTGCAATCTTTCAGAAAAAGATTTTATCGGTGGTTTGATGCATTAATGGTGTTGAAATTTATTCATTTTTCGTTTGATTCTGGGTATTATGTACCTCAAGATGTTCATTCAGTTGCAACTGAATTATTAACGCTGCATATTGGAAATAGGAATAAATTTGAAAATGTTATGGATTTGTTGCAATTTTATCGGGATTTTGAAAAGGGTAATTAATTCTATTAAAATGAATAATATAATACTCACTTTTATTTGTACATTGCTTAATATATCTGCAATGACACAAGTTACATTTACTAAAAATTTTGGTACAGCTGACTTTTATGAAAGAGGTAATTCCGTTATGCAAACTTCCGATGAGGGGTATATCGCTACAGGCAGAAATGTTCGATTTGGATCTGGCGGGGGTGTAAACGCTTATTTGATTAAGATAGATAAAGAAGGTAACCAGGAGTGGGAAAAAAGCTTTGGAGGCAAGGGAAGCGAAGAGGGCTTATGTGTAAGGGTTACACAAGATAGAGGATATATTATTACCGGATATACTAATAGTTTTGGAGCAGGAGCATCAGATGTCTATTTGATTAAAACTGACGAAAATGGTAATGAAGAATGGTCCAAAACATATGGGGGAAATGGAATTGATAAGGGACATTCTGTTAAACAAACAAAAGATGGCGGTTATATTATAACTGGTGAAACATATAGTTTTGGAGAAGGTTGGGTCAACTGCTATCTGATTAAAACCGATGAGCATGGAGATACTCTCTGGACAAAGGTGTATGGAGGTAATGGAATAGAAGAAGGTAATTCGGTATTTCAGTCAGAGGATGGAGGATATGTAATTACAGGTGCAACCAATAGCTTTGGGGCAGGAGATTATGATGTGTACCTGATAAGAACGGATGCTCAGGGAAATCTATTATGGATGCAGACGTTTGGAGGTTCAGGACCTGAAAGAGGACTCTGCGTGGAAGAAACGAGTGATAAAGGATTTGTTATTTCAGGTTATACCGAAAGTTTCGGTAAAGGGGGAGTGGATGTTTATGTTATTAAGACTAATGCCAAAGGAGAAAAAAGTTGGACACAGGTTTATGGGGGTAAAACCGATGAAGTTGGTAACTATATTATTCAGACAAGAGATAATGATTATGTAGTTTGCGGACGAACGAACAGTTTTGGAAATGGAGGAAATGATGCATATCTGATTAAGATTGATGAGAAAGGAGAAACTAAATGGACAAGAACATTTGGAACTTCAGATGATGAAACTGTTAATTGTGTCCAGGAGGCAAAAGACGGAGGTTATATACTTACAGGTAACGCAATAAAATTCAGCGAGAACGGGCAGAATGCAGAAAAGATAAATGATTTGTTCATGGTAAAAACAGCTTCTAATGGACTTGTAGGCAAATGATTATTTACCAATTAAGTCCGAAAATAAATAGTTGCAATATTATTTTTTAGAATCAGTAGTTTTCTTAGCAGCAGCTTTTTTGGTAACAGTTTTCTTAG
>CAZUDW010000020.1:0-11369 GCA_964619305.1 uncultured Flavobacteriales bacterium | reverse complement strand
TTTTTAGAATCAGTAGTTTTCTTAGCAGCAGCTTTTTTGGTAACAGTTTTCTTAGCAGCAGCTTTTTTGGTAACAGTTTTCTTAGTCGTAGTTTTTTTTACAGCAGCTTTTTTGGCTACAACCTTTTTATCAGTAGTCGAGGATTTTTTCCTTTTTGTTCTTGAAGAAGCCGGTATTATATTCCTTTTTTTTCGTTGTCTTGTAACGCCATATGATTTTCTAATGCGTTTACCTTTTTTTGTTCTTTGATCTCCTTTACCCATAGTTTTTTGTATAACTGTGGCAAATCTAATAAAAATTAACTGTTGAAATAAAGTGCTTTTTATAAAATCATCCGATATCTTATAAACCTTTTTCTTAATAAATAATTTAGTATAAATAAAACATTAATCAACCAGTATTATTGGTAAAAAAAAGTCCCGGTACCGGGACTTTCTCTAAAAAAACAGATGATCTATTTAACTTGTTTTGCCAAATTAGCACCGGGGCGGAATTTAACAACCTTTTTTGCCGAAATCTTAATTTTAGCACCCGTCTGAGGATTGCGACCATCTCTTGCTGATCTTTTAGATACAGAAAAAGAACCGAAACCTACTAAAGCTACCCTGTCGCCTTTTTTAAGAGCCTTAGATGTATTGTTGATAAAAGAATCAACAGCATTTTTTGCAGCAATCTTAGAAATCTTTGCATCTGATGCAATGGAATTAATCAATTCAGTTTTGTTCATTGTGTTTTAAATTAGGTTAAACAATAAAAATGTTCTATTAATTACCGACAAATATAGACGTATTGCAATCTACTGCAAGCTAAAAAATGAAAAAAGTCTCAAATTGTTAAAAAATAGGATGTTTTGTTAATAACTCTAAAGGAAATCCTTGTATAGAAAGGGTTTCAGGATGTTTTTATAATCTTGTTTATGAAAATATAACAGGATTAATCTCGCATGGTTACGTTATTTGCATTATCCGGAGAGACTTTATGCCATATTATATTGCAATAAATTCCTTGTCTAATATTATTCCATTACAAAAGTTTGATGCGGACATCATCTTCTTTCCTGCCTGTTGTAATTCAATTATATGAATAAATCCATCTTTCACAGCGATTTTAAGGGAATTGCCGTCAGCGATGATTTTACCGGGTTCTAATTCGTGTGAGATGATTTCAATGGATGTACGCTTGATTTTAATCTGTATTTGTTTATCTACAGAGTTGAAAATCGTCCATGCTGACGGATAAGGAGAAAGTCCTCTAATAAAATTATAAACAATATGAGCATCAGCTTTCCAGTTGATCCTGCAAAATTCTTTTGTCAGTTTAGGCGCTTTATTAAGTTCAGAAGTACGGGTAGTCATTTCTTTTTGTTGTGTTATCGAAACACATTGACTGGAAATGTTTTGTATAGTTTCAAGAACTAATTCGGCTCCAATCATCATCAGGCGATCATGTAAGGTTCCTGCATTATCTTCTTCACTGATTGGGACTTTTTTTTGTAAAATGATATTGCCGGTATCAACATGCTTATCTAAAAAAAAAGTAGTTACACCGGTCTCGTTTTCCCCGTTAATAATGGCATGGTTAATCGGAGCAGCACCACGATATTGAGGTAGGAGAGAAGCATGGAGGTTAAAAGCGCCAAGACGAGGAAGTGACCAAATCACCTCAGGTAAAATCCTGAATGCCACTACAACCATCAGATCAGGATCGCATTGTCGGAATTCATTGATAAAATCTTTGTCATCAAGTTTAACAGGTTGTAGTAGTTTTAATCCCTTTTCGATAGCATATTGTTTCACAGCCGATTGATGCATTGTCCTGTTCCTGCCAGCCGGTTTATCAGGCGCTGTAACGACAACACACACAGAATAACTATTTCGAATTATAATGTCAAGTGATGGGATAGCAAATTCAGGTGTGCCAAAAAAAGCAATATTTAATTTCTTGTTCATTCCTTTCTGGAGGCAATTCCAACAATATCAATATTTTTTCCTTTCATGCAGCTTGTCATAACTCCCATTCTTACCCTGTATTTCAACCAGACTTTCATCCCTTCATTTTTATATTCCGGTTTAATTATATTGATAGGATTCAGAAAAGTGCTGTCGCTCAACATGAACATATAACCGCAGCCATCGAGACCGCTCATGTCTTTCACAACGGCTTTATTATATCCTTCCGCCTGATAATCGGGGAGAAGTTCCTCATGTTTCATTCCCGTGGGCGTGTTCTTTCGGTTGCAAGCATAAATTATAGAAGCAGCAATTAGAATAATTGGCATAAATCTCAACATAATAACGGTTTACTTTTTTAGTTCTTTAAAGTTATAATCAAATTCAAGTGGTTTGTTGTTTTTGCTTTTATATATTTTCAAATGGATGTGATCATCTGTTAGTTTTCCGGTAAAAAAATATCTGTCTTTATTCTTTTTAATACTGTATTTTATGGTACATCCTTCCATTTTATAGTTTGCTTCATCGATTCCATCCTGTCCGGATTTTAGCCAACGGAATATGTAGTCAGTCCTTTCATCTGAAAAAACAGACAAAACAGTCTTATTCTCTGTAAAACGCAAGTATCTGCGATTCCCATCCTTATCAGGAGTATCCGATATATATAAGCCGGATGTTTGAGGTTCGCAGTTCTGAGCATAGGTTTGGACAACACACAATAATGTTAACATTATAAATAAACGCGTTTTCATCTATGCAATTTTACCAAAATATATCGAATGTTCTAATGAAGTTGTTCAATGTGTAAAAGAAAGGAGGAATTTAATTTTTTGCAAAAGGAATGTTTTACAATAAGTTGATTTAAAACATTTTGTGATAAAAATGCTACTACCAAATGTTCTCACTGTCATTCAGGGGTTTCGCATTTTGTAAGTGTGATGCTGATACTTCCAATGTCTTGTAAAACACCATAAGGGTTTTCTGCTTTTATTTTTTCGATGGAAAGTACATCTCCGGGTTTTAATGCTGTTATCAGCTTTTTCGCATCGTCACTTAAATTATTGCCTTGGCACTTGAGTTCAACTACTCTATTTTTGAAAGTGCTGGATATGGAAAAGCCAAGACAACTCCACCCTTCCGTGTTCCCGTCTTTAGAAATCGTTACTTCATCTGCCGATTGCACAACGCAGATACCAACTTCTGTGTTACCTGTTTGTCCGGCAAAATATGCCTTCTGAGCTGCTAACATGAAAGGTGTCAAAAAAACAAGTAATAATAATGAACGCATACTATTATTTTTTTAAAAATTTGAGATTATATGTATTTTGAAAATCATTCACAAACAGGAAATACATCCCATTTTCTAAAGAAGAAGTTGCAATTTCAAAGTTATTATCTCCTTTTTGCACGTTGTCAAACGTGTATTCTGCAACTATGCTTCCAGAAATATCTATAATTTTAACCTCTAATTGTCCGGTGCTTATAGTTGAATAATTGAGGACGATATCTCCTTCAGTAGGGTTTGGAAAAATATTTACTGAATAATCGGGCCTGACATTTATATTAATAATGTTTGAATATGTTGATTGTCCGTCATGATCTGTTTGTTTCAAACGATAATATGATAAACCTTCGAAGGGTTCTAAATCAGCACTTTCATATTCAGTGACTTCATTACTTTCACCTGCTCCTTTAACGGAACCGACCGTTACCCAATTGATGGCATCAAGGGATTTTTCAATTGTAAACAACTCGTTGTTTTGTTCAGAAGCAGTTGCCCATTTCAGATCAACATGTCTGCTTGATTTTTGAAATACGGCAGAAAAATTCAGAAGGTTAATAGGCAACGGCATACAAATAACCACTTCGCCATTACCCGCCTTCACTCCTTGAACGGATGTAGCTCCAGTAAGCCCACCATTATAATTACTTCCGCCACCACCACTGGCGCCTGCCCATGTGCTGGGACAACCCGTACCACCTGTACAATTTGGTCCTTGTCCTCCAATAGCTGCTCCGCCTGCACCTCCTGCACAACCAGGATTATTTGCTGCCTGATTATTCGTTCCGGTTAAGCCACCTCCATTACCTCCCACGCCTAAACCACCGGCTGCGCCTGGTTGAGGGGATAAAGGACATCCGCAACAGGAAGCACCACCGGCACCACCTCCAACCTGTGTGCCTCCGAATCCTGGACTGCCTCCATAAGCGCCACCACCACCTCCACCATAGTAGCCGCCACCACCACCGCCACCGGTGCCTGGTGAACAACCAACTGATCTATTGCCTCCTGTGCCACCACCGCCACCACCAACAGCGACACGATTGGCTAATCCATAAGGAGCTACACGTATATCTGAAGCACCACCACCTCCTCCGCCAATAGCAATTACACAACCTGGCTGGGTACCTCCATTAGCGCCACCATTATAACCTCCAGCAGTGGAAGTTATTCCACCACCACCTACATATATTTGAAGAACCTGCCCCGGAACAACAGCCAGGTTACCTGTTACCTCTCCACCAAGCCCTCCAAGTGATAAAGACTGGGCGTTTGCATTTCCCTGCGCTCCTCTTACTTCCACACATAGGGAAAATACACCGACAGGAACTGTGTAAGTCTGGACACCTCCTGTATAATTATACACGGTTTGTGCATAAGGTACAAAAGCACCAAAAAACAATACGGTAAGTATTATCAGAGTCTTACCAAGAAGTGACTTGTACAAAATACATTTGTTAATCAAAGTACTTTTGTTAAACGAATCAATGCGAGTATGTATCTTTCTACTTCCTGATGACCACGAAACGCTACTAACGAAAACATTTGAAATATTATGCAAATTTTTCATTTATGGGCTTTAAAAAACAAAAATATATAATTAAAACATTTTATCCACTTTAATTACTGAACAGGGGCAGGTCTTTAACCCATTTATTAACCTTTTCTTTCACTGCATTAATTCTTGAGATATTATCAATGTCGGAGAGGACATCATTTATATATTCTACGATGACAGGCATATCATCCGCATTCATTCCTCTCGTTGTGATGGCAGCAGTACCAATCCTCATCCCTGATGTAACAAAAGGGCTTTGATCATCAAACGGTACCATGTTTTTGTTTACGGTGATGTCAGCTTGTATTAGTGCGTCTTCAGCTTGTTTTCCTGTCAGTCCTTTAGATCGCAGATCAATCAGCATACAATGATTGTCGGTTCCACCTGATATGATATTGTATCCTTTACTTACAAAGCTTTCAGCCATGATATGGGCATTTTCTATCACTTGTCTGCAATATAATTTATATTCATCTGACAGAGCTTCTCCAAAGGCAACCGCCTTGCCCGCAATCACATGTTCCAAGGGGCCGCCCTGTGTACCTGGAAATACGGCAGAATCAAGTAAGCCTGCCATTTTGCGCACCTTGCCGCTTTTGAATGTTATGCCCCATGGATTCTCAAAATTATTTCCCATCATGATAATACCTCCGCGCGGACCTCTCAAAGTTTTATGTGTTGTAGAAGTTACGATGTGACAGTATGGCAAAGGATTGGTAAGATAGCCGGTGGCAATCAATCCTGCTGGATGGGCGATATCTGCCATTAGGATAGCTGCTGTATCATCTGCTATTTTGCGCATCCTCTCATAATCCCATTCCCTGGAATAAGCAGATGCACCAGCAATGATCAGTTTTGGCTTTTCCCGGTGAGCGATTTCCTCCATTTCATCATAATCAACCATACCGGTGTCTTTATTCACGCCATAAAACACGGGTTTATAGAGCTTACCTGAATAATTTACCGGAGATCCGTGGGAGAGGTGTCCTCCATGAGACAAGTTAAATCCCATAATCACATCTCCCGGTTTCAGACAGGCAAGCATGACAGCGGCATTTGCCTGTGCTCCGGAATGTGGTTGCACATTAGCCCATTGTGCATTGAAGAGTTGTTTGAGCCTGTCAATAGCCAACTGTTCGATCTCATCAACATTTTCGCATCCTCCGTAATAACGTTTTTTTGGAAGACCTTCAGCATATTTGTTTGTTAAAACAGACCCCATAGCTTCCAACACCTGCTCGCTGACATAATTTTCAGATGCTATCAGCTCTATTCCATTGGTTTGTCTTTCTTTCTCTCTTTCTATGAGGTTGAATACTTCTGAATCTCTTTTCATTTTTCTTGATTTGTATTGAGCAAATCTAAAAATTTAAGTAATAAAGTTTAGAAAGCTGACAATGTAAGGTAATTAAATAACTTAAATTAAATTTCTTTATTCCTTTTTAAACCTTTAATTAAAACCCTTGTCTTATACCCGTAATTTCAAAATTTTTATTAACTAAAACCTAAAACGATGAAACAGAAAATTAAATTCATAGGCTTTGCTTGCCTGTTTGCTGTTCTTACGATAATATCAGCATGCCAAAAGCAAAAACTTAATAAGGACACAAGTTCTGCAGAAGATGATGCACTTGCTCAAAGCACGTTTGACGATGTTTTTAAAGTAGTGGATGAATCTGCAAAGGATGAAGGCCTTGATAAAATGGGAAGTCACCCATATACTTTCAGTGGAAACTGTGCGACCATCACCATCAACCCTCCATTTCCGGATTCTTCTTTTCCAAAAATTATGACCGTTGATTTTGGAACTACAGCTTGCACAGGAGATGACGGAAGGGAAAGGAAAGGCAAGATCATAGCAGATCTTTCAGGAAAATATAGGGATGCCGGAACGGTTATTAAAATCACTCCGGAGAATTATTATGTGGATGGAAACAAGGTTGAAGGAACAAAAATTGTGACCAACCAAGGAAGAAATAGCGATAACAATCTTTGGTACACTATTGAAGTAAACGGAACAGTGACTACAGTTGACGGTGATGAAATCACATGGGTATCATCCAGGCAAAGAGAATGGGTGGCAGGTGAAGCTACTACTTTCTTGACGGATGGCTTTAACGGTATCCTGGATGATGCTTACGATATCACGGGAAATGGCTCAGGAGTTAACCGGAACGGCAGAGCATTTGATGTTGAGATCACAAAAGCTTTACACGTTCAGTTCTGTGGCTGGATTCCGGAAGTTACATCAGGAACAATAGTGCTTAAACCGGAAGACCTCAAAGACAGGACAGTAGATTTCGGTAACCTTGATTGTGATAACCAGGCAACTGCCACAATAGGTAAAAGGACTTATAAATTTAACCTGAGATAATTTATCCTTGCTCAGTTCATACAAAAAGGGTGGCTTTTGCCACCCTTTTTGTTTTATTAACCCCTATTATATTATCAGATTCCAACAACCTTAAATTCTGTTCGTCTGTTCAGTTGCCTGCCTTCATCTGTTTTGTTTGTTGCAATAGGCATGGTTTCTCCATATCCTTTAAAAGTCATCCTGCTGCCGCTGATGCCGTTTTTCATCAGGTAGTTCACAACAGCCTGTGCCCTGTTTTCGGACAATTTCTGGTTATAAGAATCAGGACCGACATTGTCCGTATGTCCTGAAATTTCCACCTTAAGTGTGGCGTTGTCATCCAATAGCTCTTTCAACCTGTTCAGTTCAACCTGTGATTCGGGTCGCAAGGTATATTTGTCATAATCAAAAAAGATGTTTTTAAGGATGATGGTATTTCCAATCTCAATTTTCTTCAGGTCAATGTTTTTAACCACTTCTTTATAAGCTGCTGATTCAGGAATATTGAAATTCTCCGAATGGAAGAGATAACCAGGTGCCTTCACTGCAAGTCCATAGTTTTTGCCTGATGGCAATGAAATCAGGTATTTCCCGGTTGTACTGTTGGATGTGAACTCAGCCATCAATTCACTCTTATCATTATCCACAAGTTCAATACTTGCTTCAACAGGTTTCAGTGTTACAGCGTTTCTTACAATTCCCTTCAGTATAGTTACTTTGCTTCTGTTGACAGTGACAGCGGGTTCAATGACAATTTCCTTAACTGGATTCACTTTACTTGCAATCAGGTTATCTTCTGTGCTGAGCATCAGTGGCTTTTCAGGACCTAAAAAAGTGATCATAAAAAGATCTTTCTCGCCATATCCGTCCGGGCTGAAAGAAGTGTAATAGCCATGTTTTCCGCTGGCAGACAACACGAAATAGACATCATCATCAGGCGTGTTGACAGGGTAGCCAATGTTCACAGGCTCACCCCATTGGCCATTTTCAAAAACCGTATAGAAAATATCGTAATTGCCCATGTTGTTATGCCCGTCAGAGCTGAAGTAAAGCGTTTTTCCGTCAGGATGCATAAAGATAGCCCTTTCGTTGTATTTGGTGTTGACCTTTGGCCCGAGATTTTTGGGCAATCCCCACTCTTCCTCCTCATTGTTCCAGTAACTCATATAAATATCCAAACCTCCGAAACTGTCTTCCGGCTTGGCTGATACAAAATACAATATCCTGCCATCGGGTGAAAAGCAGGCATCGTTTTCGTGATATTTTGTGTTGATATTGCTGTTGAGTTTTTTTGGTTTTGACCATTCTACTCCCTTGAGCACACATTCATATATATTGCCGTCACCCTTATCATCTTTATATGTCAGCATTCTCTGCCCGTCAGGAGAAAGTCCCACAATGGCGTCATGTACCTCAGAATTGACCGGTTTTGGCATGGGTTTCGGTTGTGTCCACTCTCCGTTCACTTTGACAGTCCTGTAAATATCCTCCATATACTGGTTGATAAACTCATCTATTTTACCGCCTGTTGTATTATCGCGCCTGGATGTGAATATCATCTCAGACTCATCGGCAGTGATGATGGCTCCATATTCCGGATATTTGGAATTCACAACAGGTCCAAGATTATCGATAAAAACCCGTATGGGGTTTTCCATCAGTTTCATGCCTGTCTTGCATTCCATGATCTTCTTGGCAACGATTTCTTTCCGGTTCACAGATACGTTGGTGCCAAATGTCTGCTGATACTTTTTATAATAGGAAATGGCTTTCTCCCAATGAGAATTAAGATGTTCAGCCATAGCAAGCCTATAATATATTTCAGGATCAACCCTGGGATTCAGATCAAAGGCCTTTTGAAAATAATCCAGGGATTTCACTTTATAGGTAGATCCCGATCCAAGAAGGTAGCACTTACCGATTTTAAAGTTCAGCAATGCATTGTTGGGGTTAAAATCATTGGCTTGTTTGTAGAAAGGCAGCGCTTTCAGATATTGTCCTTTGCCCATCATGAACATGGCATCGCCTTCTTCGAGGGCTTTTTTAGCTTCTTTGAATTCACTTTTTTGTTCCTTGAAATTGTCTTTAATAAACTCCACATTCTGTGTGAAAGCGAAATGTGAAAGAAACACGAATAGCAGGGCGGTCTTTAATTTTCTCATAATTTTAATCATTACAACTGTTTTCAATATATGCCTGGGCATTTTTCAATCCGAGTTCTGCCGCTTTTTTCCAGTCATTGCATGCTCCTTCCGCATCACGTATCATTTCTTTGGATATCCCGCGGTTGAGGTAAGCGAACCCGTAAGAAGTATCCATTGAAATCGCTTTGTCGCAATCTTCAATGGCGCCTTTATAATCTTTGAGTTTATATTTGGCAGAAGCGCGGTTGTTGTAGGCAAAAACATAATCGGATTTTAATTCTATTGCTTTGGTGAAATCCTGTATGGCACCTTTATAATCTGCCAGCTCAAATTTGGCGCTGCCCCGGTTGTTGTAGGCAATGTAATAATCAGGTTTGAGCCGGATGGCTTGGTTGTATTCTTCAACAGCGCCTTTAAAATCTCCATTTTTCTTTTTGGCGCTGCCAAGATTGTTGTATGCAAATGTCATCTTCGGGTCGGCAACAATGGCTTTGTTGTAATCCTGAATGGCTCCATCGAGATCGCCTAGTTGCCGTTTAGCACTTGCCCGGTCGTTGTATGCGAATGCATAATTGGGCTTGATCCTGATCGCCATATTGTAATCCGTGACGGCATCTTCATACTTCTTAGCATCAAATTCAATAACGCCCCTTTCATAATAATATTTCGGTTCTTTGGGGTTTGCCTCAATGGCAAGGGCATAAGAGGCGATGGCTGCATCCTGTTTGCCCTGTTCAAGCAGGATTTTCCCCTTCTGGTAGTAATAAACATCTTTGGTGTTCAGGGTATCGTTTTGCAGCAGGTAATCATAATCTGCCAGCGCACCTTCATGATCTTTCAACTCAAATTTTACTGCAGCGCGGTTGATATAAGGTTTGATCCAGCGGGGCTCTATCTCAATGGCTTTGTCGAATTTGGACAAAGCTTGTTTGTATTGCCCTGATTTAAAAGAAGCAATACCTTCATTATAACTCTCCTGTGCCTGTGGGGGAACAATCAGGGTGTCGGTAGTCTCCGAGATGCTGAGCCCTTCTTCCTGTGCCGGCAGGGTTCCGGCTAAAAAGCAGGCCAGAAGAAAAGCAACTATTGATATACGCATAGCTCTGTTTGTTTTTGGTTTAAAAATACTTGTGAAAAGCAAAACTAAACATATTGTCATTAATCCCAATGCAGGTTTTTTAAATAAACTATGCCTTGTTTCCCCTTTTCACTTGTTAATGGCTTTGCTTCGTATGGAAATGGTGCCTGTTCTCAAGGGAATAGTGATTATTCTCAAGGGAACAACGACTATTCTCAAGGGAATAGGGGCTATTCGGCAAAGAAGAATAACTATACTTATGCGAATAGAGGCTATTCGACAAGGAATAATTGCTATACGGCAAGGAAGAATGACTATTCGCTCCGGAAGAGGGCTATTCGCCAGGGAAGAACGACTCTTCGCTGGGGAAGAACGGCTATTCGCTGGGAAGAACGGCTATTCGCCAGGGAAGAACGACTATTCGCAAGGGTATAGGGACTATTCTCAAGGGAATAATGACTATTCGCTAAGGAATTGCTTTAATTTTAAGGAGTTGGGGAATGAGGGCCTCTTGCAGCTTCGTTGGCCATGCTGTCTCGTTTGTTGCGCAGCAAGCCGCTTAGTTTATGCTCTTTGCCTATTGCGCCAATAACGGCCTCCACCACATCGCTGGCAAATTTGTAATACGCCTCCAGTTTCTCGTTGGCAATTTTGTTCTGCTTCCGCAAAGCTGCTTGCAGCTTGGTTACTTCTCCTTCTTCGCCCGCATAGTCTGTTTCTTTTGCTACCAGCGAGTTGATGTAGCCGGTGGTGTCAAAAGCCACCCCTTTCTTGTCAAGGGCTGCCTTTTCAATATCCGCCTGATTCTCTTTCAGCATGTCTTCTATCCATTCACTGAAAGCTATTTTTTGTGCTTCTGTAAGTGACATTGTATATTAGTTTTTTTGTTAGGTTTCACAGGATTATTCCTCTTTTTTATATTGTTTGATTTTATAGTTCAAATATAGTGTTTTTTATTTAAATCCGTAAGGTTGTTCTTAATAACGCGGTGAAAACGATGTGGCA
>CAZUDW010000019.1:0-34079 GCA_964619305.1 uncultured Flavobacteriales bacterium | reverse complement strand
TTATACAAAACAGAACGGGAACTCCATTGCTTACTCAACTATATATCCAACATTCTAATTGATATTGGCATTGAATTTGATATTGGCATTGAAATTATTTTATATTTTCACACTTTCAAAAAAGAATCTATTCCTAATTTAAATAACAAATAAGCAGATAAAATGAAACCATCTTCTACATACTTCATGATTCTCACAATAAGCATATTATTATATGGTTGCATGTCCTCCGTATCTGTTCAGGTAATGAAACCGGCAGATATCACCCTACCGGATCATATTAACAAAATAGCTGTTGCCAACAGAAGCCTCTCAGACAAAGACAATAAAGTAATGAATGTGGTTGAGGGAATATTAACCGGAGAGGGTCTTTTCATGGATCGCATTGGTTCGGATGAATGTATTGGCGGAATAACTGATGTCCTTGTTGAGTCACCTCGTTTTGATGTAATAAGGCCTGCTAATGTCGAATTGAAAGGGACAGGCACTTCCGCTTTTCCAACTCCTTTGGACTGGGATGAAGTTACACGCATCTGTGCTTTAAGCGATGCCGATGCACTACTGCTTCTGGAAGCATTCGATTCAGACTCCGACATAGGTATTGAAATGAAGAAAAGTGAATCTAAAGACAAAGAGGGAAATGTGGTAGTCAATATCGAGCATCTTGCTAATATGAAAATGAAAGTGAGTTCCGGATGGAGAATCTATGATCCAAAGACCAAAGTGATTATTGATGAACACAAGGCATCGGATTATATGGATTTTAACGCTGAAGGTAAAAGCCCTGAAGAAGCCAGAAGTCATCTTATCCCGAAGAGAGATGCAGTGAACAAAACCGGTGTTTATGCAGGGCAACAATATGGATACCGTATTGCTCCCATGTGGATACGCGTTTCCCGCTCATATTATGCCAAAGGATGTGATGACATGAAAATTGCAACCCGTAAAGCCAGAGCAAACAATTGGGATGGTGCAGCGGAAATATGGAAAAAGCTTGCCGAAAGATCCAATGTAGAAAAACTTAAAAGCAGGAATTCCTACAACATGGCTCTGGCAAGCGAGATCAGTGGGAACCTGGATATTGCTTTGATGTGGGCTAGAAAATCTTATGAAGATTACGGTAATAAAAAAGCCCGGTCCTACATCAGGGTGCTGGAAAGGAGAATATCTGACGAAGAAAGACTCAAAGAGCAGATTGGAACAAAGCAGCCTTAATAAATGCCCGATTTCTTCATCAAAATCTACTTTATTCTAATACGGACTTAAAGTGCATCCTCTTCATGCCAATAAGCAACAGAATTAAAGAAACTGCTGCAATGGCGAACCACATCCCGGCATCAGTCCACATTTTAAATAGAATTTTTCCTGTAAGAAAAAGCAATGAATATGTAAAAATGATAGATAATAGGCAACAAAACCATAAAAGGGTCATACTGCTTTGTGTTTTTTGTTTATCATTTTTGAAAGGGCCCCACCATCCTCCGGGATATACTTTAGAATAAAAAGAAATCAAAGCATTCTTTTCAGAAGGGGGAGTAAGAAATGTCACAACAAGCCAAACAATTGTAGTAAAAACCACAGTAACAAAGAAGCTGTCAGGAAATTCCATTAACAAATAATACCTTGCAATTGCATACCCTGCCACAGGAGCAATTGTAGCAGCTAATTCGCTCCATGCATTAATACGCCACCAATACCAGCGCAATATAAGTACAAGACCCAGCCCTGCTCCACATTCAATTATAAAACTCCATACTCCTGAAATTGAATTGATGTATGAAGTAACGACAATGGAAATAAGCATCAGTAATAAAGTGAATAAACGCGATACAAAAACATATTTCTTCTGGGCGCTATGAGCTGAAGGGAAAGATGATTCCGGTCTGAGAAATCTCTTATACAGATCGTTGACCAAATAACTGGCTCCCCAATTCAGCTGCGTTGAAATCGTACTCATATAAGCAGCTAAAAAAGCAGCCAGCAATAAGCCCCTTAATCCATTTGGTAAAAAATCTTTCATGGCCATTACAAATCCCATCTTCTGATTTTCAACTGCCAGATCAGGATATAATACTAGCGAGCATAAGCCAACGATAATCCAGGGCCAGGGACGCAGACAATAATGGGCAACCTGGAAAAAGAGGGTAGCGAAAAAGGAATGTTTCTCATCCTTTGCACTCATCATGCGTTGAGCAATATATCCTCCTCCACCTGGTTCAGCACCGGGATACCAGCTCGCCCACCATTGTACGCCCACATAGGCTAATAATGCACCTATACCGATACTCAATGCTTTCCCTGTTTGAATCAATCCAACTGAAGAAGAAATAGAAGGGAAAAAATCCAATGTTCCCGGAGGTAAAGAGCTTTTTAAAGCATCCATCCCCCCTACTTTTTCAGAATTCAATACCAGTATTGCAAGGATGATGCATCCCGTCATCGCAAGAATAAACTGCACAAAATCTGTTACGGCTACACCCCAAAGCCCTGAAATCGTTGAATAGCCTGCCGCCAACAACATCAACCCGGCTGTCCATAATAAGGCATGCAAATGTGAGAGGCCAAAGAAAACCTCAAGGATGGTTGCCATTGCCAGGTTGACCCAACCGATAATAAGGACATTGATAATCATACCGAGATACACAGATTTGAATCCCCTGAGAATAGCCGCACCTATGCCGCTATACCTCATCTCTATAAATTCCAGTTCTGTCAACACACCTGCCCTGCGCCATAGTCTGGAAAAGAAAAAAGTGGTAATCATTCCACCGGCAAGGAAATTCCACCACAGCCAATTCCCTGATATCCCGTTTTTAGCTACCAGTTCGGTTACAGCCAGGGGTGTGTCTGCTGCAAAAGTGGTGGCTACCATAGAAACGCCTGCAATATACCATGGAAGATTCCTGCCGCTGAGAAAAAAATCGGTCAGGGATTTTCCTGCTTTTCCCTTGTATAGCAAACCGATGATCAACGAAATCAACAGGAATGAGAAGATGACCGACCAGTCTGTAAGCGAAAGTTGCATTTCTTAAAAAATAATTGCCAAAGTAATCAAAATAATTTGCCTTTTGAATGATAATGTGTAACATTTGCTTTTATGAATAGTATTGGAATATTGACCAGCGGTGGCGATGCTCCCGGAATGAATGCGGCTATCAGGGCTGTTGTCAGAACTGCCATTACGAACGGTTTAAAGGTTTTTGGTATTCACCACGGATATGCAGGATTAATCAGGGGAGAAATTGAGGAGTTGAATTCGCATTCGGTTAGTAATATTATACAGAGGGGAGGGACAATCCTGAAAACAGCCCGTTGTGAAGAACTCAGGACTAAAGAAGGAAGAGAATCCGCCTATGAACAATTGATGCAATTTGGAATAGATGCTTTATTGGTTCTTGGTGGTGACGGAACTTTCAGGGGTGCTTTGGCGCTTGGACATGAAAGCGGTTTCCCGATTATTGGAATTCCCTGTACTATTGACAATGATCTTTTCGGAACAGATTCTACTATTGGGTATGATACTGCTATCAACACCGTGATGCATGCAGTTGATAAGATACGGGATACAGCCAGCGCTCACGACCGCCTGTTCTTTGTTGAAGTAATGGGCAGAGATGCTGGTTTTATCGCTTTGCGAAGTGGCATCAGTGTAGGTGCCGAAGCCATTCTCATCCCGGAAACAACAACTTATATAGAACAGCTAATCGACAAGCTGAATAAAGAATGGAAACGAAAGAAATCATCCCTCATAATAATTGTAGCTGAAGGTGATGATTCAGGCGGTGCTTTTACTATAGCTCAGAAAGTAAAAAAACGTTTTAATCACTACGATACACGGGTGAGTGTACTGGGGCATATCCAGCGTGGAGGATCACCTTCTGCATTCGATCGTGTTCTTGCAAGCCAACTCGGTTATGAAGCTACAACTGCCCTGATGAAAGGACATCGGGGAGCTATGGCAGGAATCATTAATAAACAAATGATTTTAACACCTTTTGAAAAATCTGTCAAACACAACCGCCATATAAATACAGCACTGCTTCACCTCGCAGATTTGCTTTCATCCGTCTGATGCTGCCAGGTAATTACTCAAACTCGTCTAAAGCAATATACTTAAATTTGAGATCAAGTGCCTCCTCATATTCTTCTCCTACATCACGCATCTCTTCATCATCAGATTCATAGTACCATTCAACCGCTACCTCCGATCCATTCTTTTTAATGGATTCGAGTTTTTCAAATACATCCATAAAATATTTGACAGAACTTGAATTGATATAATCCAACATCATACTTAACTTGATCTTAGGAGGATTTGTCATGCTATATTCATCCAACCATTTAACAATAGGAACATAAAACATATTGGCATGTTCAGGTATAGATCTTCCATAAAATTTCAAGTCTCCTGTGGCAGGATCAAAATCAACTTTTGGCGTATTATATGTTGCTTCTATATGTATGGACTTCATATGGAAATCATAAACAATGCGAAAATAGCATAAAGAAGTTAATTTAAAAAAGCTGATAATAAAAGATTAAAATGACAGGGAAATTCGCAGGTTTAGTCTTCTTGCTGTCAGATAATTAGGTACTCCGTATAAACGATTGGTTACATCCTTTATCCAGATGTAAGAGATAGTGTTATTGACCTGAAGCAGGTTAAAAACTTCGGCTGTTAACCAGATGGTTTTAAAATGCCGGAAAGGATTTTTCTCTTTTAGTTTACTATTCTCTTTTTTAAGTAAAAAAGAAAATCCAATATCAACTCTCCTGTAAGAAGGAATGCGTAATGTGTCTTTATAACGCTCGAAAGAAGGAGGTCCAAACGGAAGGCCTGAGCCATAAAGAAGATTGAGATGCATTTTATAACTCGGATGCTTGGGAAGATAATCCTGGAAGAACAAACCTACATTAACACGTTGATCAGTAGGTCTTGGGATATAACCGGGTTCATGACGCACGCTATCAACCGGAATATTGTTGGTCGTATATCCGAAAATGATCTCCTCACCATCACTATTGTAATAATTATAATAATTATCATTAAGTATGTCTTCTTTTGTCTGCATTACAGAAACGCTGAGCCACGATTCAACCCCTTTTACAAATTCACCGTTTACTTTGGTATCTATACCATAAGCATAGCCCCTGGCATTATTTGTGGCATAATAATCTATGCGAACTATATCTACTTCATATGGGATGAGATTATACAAGTGTTTATAATAAGCCTCAGCAAGCAATTTAAACGGCCTTCCCCAAGCTCTAAAATTGTGATCCATTCCCATTACAAAGTGAATAGAATTCTGTGCTTTAATATCAGGGTTTAGCACCCCATTCAAATCTCTCAGTTCTTTGTAAAAAGGTGGTTGTCCGTACAATCCGGTAGAGAAACGGAACAAATAGTCTTTCTTCCAGTTCGGTTTATATGAAAATGTTGCCCTTGGACTGATAACCCATTGATTACTGAAGTCCCAATAATTAAACCGTACTCCAGCATGTAAGAATAATTCGGCAGTATCAGCGGTGTGCCAGGAATTGTTGCGCTGCAAATAACCCATAAACCTGTTACCTCCAAGTCCGTTGCCGGCAGCAAGAAACGAATGCACTTGTACTTCCTGCTGTGGACGGTCAGATGATGTAGTATATGCGATTGAATCCTGAGGATGAGGAAGAGAATAGCCAGCAGAATCTAACATTTCCCATTCCCTTATCTTATCATTGATGATTTCGTGCTGCCCACGCAACCCCCACAACCAGCGGCTCTTTTTACCCTGCCATTCTCCTTTGTGATAAGCATTGAATACAGTGGCATCCAGGTAATTTCTACCATGGTTTAGATAAGTGCCCACCCCCCTGTTAAAAGCTACATCCCCGAAATTGTCCTTTGAAAGATCCCGCTCCAATTCATCCAGCCAATATTGTCCCATGATGTCATATGTTTCGTCTTCAAGCGTTCTAAAGGCGGATGTAATAAACTGCATCTTCAGATTCTTTCTTGGGTTGTAATTGAATGACAGAGCACCGTTGTATGTCTCAAATTTATCTATTTCCTGACCATCAAAATAGATCGTCAACCTCAATGCCTGGTTGATATTGCCAAATTCTGTTTGTCTTGATTCCGGAACAAAGCGGTATTTGTTCATGGAGTAATTACCCAGAAAATCCACCTGCAGCACATCCGATATATCATAGGTAAAATAACCCTGGTAATCCACAAATACAGGGCGATAGTCACCTCCAATATCGAGGCTGTTCAGTAAATACTGGTTTGATTTATACCTTAACCCGTGAATCTGTGTAAAACGGTAATTCTTAGATGCATCTTCCAGATGAACAGAACCACCGAGCAAACTTGCACTCACTGAACCTCCGAATTTTTTCGGCTCTTTATAAGTAATATCCAGCACAGAAGAAAGTTTATCCCCATAACATGCATCGAAACCTCCAGATGAAAACTCAATGTTTGCAACAAGGTCAGAATTGATAAAACTCAGACCTTCCTGTTCACCTGAATGGACGAGAAAAGGCCTGTATATTTCAATCCCGTTCACATACACAAGATTCTCATCAAAATTTCCACCCCGCACCGAGTAAGTGGAAGATAATTCATTATTGCTTGACACACCGGGCTGGGACATCAGAACAGATTCAAAATTGCCTGATGGAGTTGGAATGAATGTGATCACTTTCGGATCTATGGTCTGCATGGTGCTGTTACGCGTTCCTTCACTGGTCACCTCATATTCCCCTATCTCTTTTGTAGAACGTTGCATCTTCACCTCCTCCTTCACTTTCTGCCCCGTGGAAAGGTGATATGTTTTTTCTGTGACTGCAAAACCAATAAAGCGAAAAGCCACCGTAATATCTTTGTTAGCAGGTATTTGCAGTATAAATGCACCCCTGCTATCTGTAACAGTGCCATTGTTGCTGCCCGGCACCGCTACATTCACCAACTCAAGAGGATTATTATCTTCATCAAAAACACGACCGGATAAAGTCGCTGTCTCCTGTGCCTGCAATGAACAGGTGGTGAAAAGAATTAAAATATAAATGATAGCATAACGCATAAAATCATCAAAAGTAGGTAAATCATCCTTGCAGTTTTTTTCAGTACGACAATTAAATGATTTTATTGTGATGGAGCATGAATATTCCGACCTTTACTCCTGCATTTTAAGGATAACAAATTCAACTCTCCTGTTTTTCTTTCTACCTTCTTCGGTGTCGTTGTCAGCCACAGGCATCGTTTTACCAAAACCTTGCACATGTATGCGTTTAGCATCGGTTCCATGCTTCTCAAGATAATCCGCTACTGACTGCGCTCTGTCTTTGGAAAGTTGCATATTGTATTCATCTCCTCCTACGTTATCAGTATGCCCATTGATTTCAATTTCCATATATGGATAATCATACATGATATTTGCCAGTTTTTTAAGCTCATCAAGCGATTTTGGCAAGAGTTCAGCTTTTGCTGTTTCAAAATAAATATTGCTCAGTACAATATGTTGCCCTTTGACATATTGTATCTCGCTCAGATCATGTTCTGCTGTAAAAGCTTTTTCTATCTTAACAAGTTTTCTCGGAAGACATGTAGGAGGTACTTTGGTTAATTTCTCATAAGAAGCAGCCGGTCTTACAAGCACATCATCAATATAATAATATGCTCCTTTCGTACCCTTGCTCAACTGTTTGATTTCCGTTTGACCGAAACCGTAAAAATTGCCAATGATTAAGTATTTAGCATTGGATTGAGCTTCAAAAATACCCCATATTTTTTTCCATAAATTGCTTTTGGTTAATACAATATCCTCAGAATTAATCTGTGGTTGCATACAAAGAGGAAGGCGGTCACCGGTGTTAATCAGAGTATCTGAAAAAAGCAAACCGAGGTTATTGGATGCTTTGGTAGCAATTTCAGAGAGTAATACCCACATTTCGGCATAATATTTCTGTCCTTTTTGTAGTGATGCAGTAAGTGGTACTTCAATATATTCATGCCAGGGGGTATCGTTGCCCTTTTTCCCTCCCTTACCAAAGGTGGATATGCCAACCATATATTCTCCACTATGAGGCAACTGCAAGCCATTGCTTTGTTTTTGTGGATTTGCCCAACATTCAGGTTCAACCTGTGTGCTGAAAATATCCGGATGGGTTTCGGTGGCAGTGGTCCAATAAGTAAGCGAGTGCTCAAACTGGTTGCGGCTCTGTATCCAGCGGCATCTTGGTTTAAGAGCTTCCTCAAAACCCGGATTGGGGACCATATTGATCTGAGCAACAGCAGAATACAGTATAAACCAAAATAAAATTAACCCCAGCAGTTTTTTTATCATTTGTTCACAGTGATTCCTACTTTGCAAACTTAAGCAATTCCTAATTCAGGTATCAATACAGGAATGGAAAAACTGAACACCTATGAAATGAACATGTTATTGCAAATACTGACAGAACACAAAGAAATAAGAGTATGAGTAGGCAGGTGAAGAAGATCAGCCCTTATAAGTGAGCCATTTCCATAATTCCCGGTAAGTCGGTTTTTTACCATACATCAAAATGCCGGTGCGATATATCCTTGCAGCAACCCAGGCAGCACCCAAAAACCCAAGTATAAGAAGAGCCATAGAAAGGTAGAGTTGCCACACATCTCCAGATTCAAAACCAATTGCAAGTCGCACCATCATCACTACAGGGGATGTTAGTGGAATAATAGATAACCAGAAAGAGGCCGGTCCTTCAGGGTTGAGCACAATAAAAAAGGACATCATATAGGCAAAGATCAACGGTAGCGTGATCGGGAGCATAAATTGTTGGGTATCCGTCTCACTATCCACTGCAGCACCAACAGCAGCAAAGAGGGCACTGTAGAGTAAATACCCCCCCAGAAAATAGAATATAAACATACCAAGCATTAGCGGGAAGTTGATGCGATTGAGTAATATATTTGGATCATTAAAATTGATCTGTGAAGTAACACTTTGCTGCTGAACTTGCTGCATTACGTCCGGTGTCATTTGCATATTGTCTTTTATAGTTGCAGGATCATATTGATTAGTAAACAATATGAATGCAATACCAGATAGCACTCCTGTAAGTACAATCCACATAATGAACTGTGTGAGACCAACCATTGCTACTCCAATAATTTTACCCATCATCAATTGAATGGGTTTAACGGAAGATATAATTACCTCGATGATGCGGCCGGTCTTTTCTTCAATAACCCCGCGCATCACTTGCACTCCATACATGAAAATAAACATATAGATGATAATAGCGAAAACAAAACCAACAGCGGAAGCTTCACTAAATACTTCTTCTTCTTTTCCCGATTTACGTGCTTTAATCAGATGCAGGTTAAAGTTGGTCTTTACCCGGTAGAAATCCTCCTTATTGATATTGAGATCATCGAGGAGGTAATTCTCTATAACTCCCTCCACCCTGTTTTCCATGGCTCTCTGGATGGAAGCACTGGGTTGTTTCTTAAAAAAAAGATTGCCGGATTTTGTTTTCCACACCGGTTTGGGTATATGGAGTATGCAGGTATAATCAGAGACCTGGAAGATGTTTTTTGCCTGCTGAAGGGTGAATGAGGAATCCATATAATCAAACTTGATGAGCTTTGTGTCTTTCAGTTTGTTGTATATGATCCGTGTTTCGTCAATTACCAACACCTTCTGATTGGAGCTTTCAGATATGCCCAACCAAACAGTAAGTGCAAGCAAACCAGCCATCAGCACAGGACCGAGCAAAGTCATAATGATAAAAGATTTTTTCCTCACCCTGGTCCAGTATTCTCTTTTTATGATCAGCCAGCTTTTATGCATCCTTTTTATAGTTATTTTTCATTATGTTACTCATTTCGGTAACCTTTTTTATGAATATTTCATTCATACTTGGAAGTATCTCCTGCAGAGATACAACCTGTACAACAGGTATCACTGCTTTCAGTAGGTCATTTGGGGTGTTGTTGTTAAGCATTTTTACTTTAGCTGTAATCTCTCCATCCTTTTCTACTTTGTCCACAAGCTGATAACCCGTCCACAATGCGTTGGCAAATGCCACCGGGCTTCCCTTGAAAGTTAGTTCATAGAGAAATTCTCTGTTTCCCTCTCTCACCTTTCTCACTTGCCCCTCCAGTATTTTTGTCCCCTGGTTAATCAGTGCAATGTGTGTGCAAATTTCTTCAACAGAACTCATATTATGGGTGGAAAAAATGATGGTAGTACCCTGTTCTCTTAACTTCAATATCTCTTCTTTCACGATTTGGGTATTGATTGGATCGAATCCGCTAAACGGTTCATCGAGAATTAGTAGTTCTGGTTGATGCAGCACAGTAGTGATGAATTGTACCTTTTGCTGCATCCCTTTGGATAATTCTTCAACCTTGCAGTTCCACCAAGTGGATATTTCAAACTTTTCAAACCAATCTTTCAGTTTTAATTTTGCTTGATTGGGTTCCATTCCTTTAAGACAAGCCAGATAAACCGCCTGTTCTCCCACCTTCATCTTACGGTAAAGACCTCTCTCCTCAGGTAGGTAACCGATTTGCTCTATGTGTTTTGGCATCAGCTTTTCTCCATTGAAATACACTTTCCCTGTATCAGGTCCTGTGATTCTGTTGACTATGCGAAGAAAAGTAGTCTTCCCTGCCCCGTTGGGTCCCAACAGACCATAAACAGATTGCCTTGGCACATGCAGAGATACATTATCCAAGGCTTTGTGCCCTGCAAACTGCTTGCTTATATTTTCCGCTTCCAATATTGACTCAGACATCCCATTACAAAGATAGACAGCATATTGGTATATGCAATGTTGTGTTTTGCTACATACAAGCGACAATTAATTAAAAGCACATCATTTCTTCTTTATTGATGTTTTTTTCATCTCTCTGCTTAGCGGAGCGAAGATGTTACTGAACAATATTTTTTTACGATTTCGATAAAGCAAGGCTGGGAGAAAATTCAAAAAACCGGATTGGATAAGGTTTATAAGTTGCGAAAGCAAAACCCTGAAAATAGTTCCCGGATTGTCTGCCCATGGCAACAGCAGGAGAAGTGATACATATAAGGGGACTTCTATAAATGTAACTCATCAGTCATATTCAAATTGAATAAGAAGCTATTGGCTTTTAGCAGTCAAAAGCATAGATGATAAAAAAATAAACCGGGATTGAACCTGATTCCTATACAACAGGCAAATCATTGTTACATAAAAATATACTACCTGTCTTCCAAATCTTTATTATTACTGCCCTTTCAGAAATTTATCCAGTTCATCAATGCTACTTGAAAAGGAGAATGCATCATTAACCAAATAGTAATTCTCCTTATCTGATGTGTAGTTGTAAGCGAATTTTGCAATTTCCAGACGCGCACTTTCAAAATTGAATAAACCCATGATTTCTTTGATCTGTTGAGCAGTGAAGCAACCTTTTGAAGATATAATCTGTTTAGCAAGAGTAATCTTTGTATTGCTGAAACTCTGGCTATTTATGGTTTTGCATATATCCGCAAACTCCTGGTGATTTACAGCACATGGCATCTGCGGCAGCGGATCTACCGAATGACCCGCATGCATTTGTGCAAGAAACTGATTGAAAAGAACAATTAATGATTCATCTTCCAATGTTTGCTCACAGGCAGAAAAATTCAACAAATCATAAGTGTAGGGATACACTCCTTTTAAAAAGCCAAGGCGGGCCTTTTCTGAACGTATCAGCGAAGCCGTCTTCATGACCTGGGCAACGCTGAAACAATTGTTCTTAGCCAAAGCAATCGCCACTGCGTTTCGGGAAGCATCATCATTCTGGTTTATAACATTGAAAAGAAGAGAGATATATTGCTGATCACTCATAGGATTATGACAGTTGAATGCTCCGTCATAATTATAGCACTGAGGGTATTTATATGGTGGAAACTCCGGCAGATTGCGTTCAGGATGAGGCATATCTTCCATTCTTCCTGAAGATATACCTTTGATGTAATCGTGCAGACGAAAAACGGTTGAGAAATATGCAAATGTATTGTATACCTCATAAAAGTTTTCGGAATCCACCGTCCTGCCATAAGCAAGCATACAATATTCCAGTCTGTCATTATCATCATAAAAAACAGATGCCATTTCTTTCACCTGAATTGACGTGAAACAATTTGAAGAAGTGAAATATTTCACTTTAATCATCTTCTGCTGTTCTGTTGATTGAGAAGATATCAGTCTCATATTCTGTCTAAACTTAATATCTGAAACAGGAGTGGTGCATATTTGTAATTGTGCAATGGCTGATGTAAAAAGTAGTATTAACAAAGACAAAATCGTGAGTTTCTGCATAATAAATCTATTTAAAACAAAGGTATTTAATTGCAATACATGTACCAATCTTTATCTGAACATATACAGAGTATTCTTCTAAAATTTTAATTTTACCGCTATATTTGTTATTGATGCGAATTCTCATTCTTTCGGTGTTTGTTATATCATTATTTTCCTGTGCTGATAACAAGACACCTGAACTTGAAAAGGAAATAGTAACCCTTAAAACCAAGGCTGCAAAAAAAGATTCCTTACTAAAAGCATTTGTCAATACTTTTAATCAGGTAGGGAAAAATATGGAAACTATCCGACAAACAAAGGATTCTATAAACAATGTACTAAAAGGTGGCAAGCTAACCACAGGAAAAAAAACGCTTATCATGTCACAGATTAAACAGATTAATTCACTGATGAGCGAAAACCTCGGTATAATAGATACGTTGCAAAATAAATTTGACTTGAAGGACCTTGATATTGGCGACCTGAACAGTATGGTTAGCAGTCTGAGCGAACAGGTCAACTTCAGAGACAAGGAGATCAATGAGTTGAAATATGAACTTGCTTCAAACGATGAAGCTTTTAATTCCCTTGATTATCACCTGGATCTGTTATCTGAAGTAAATAACGAACAGGCGGAAACCATACAAAAACAAGAACAGCGGCTTAATACGGCCTGGTATATCTTTGACAAATACAAAGCGCTAAAAGAAAAAGGGATCATTACAAAAGAGAAAGGATATATTAAGCTTGTTAAAGTAAAAAAGCTGCAAAGCAATATTAACAATAGTCTTTTCAACCAGATAGACATTAGAAAAAAGCATCAATTTAGCTTTAAAGGTTATAAACCAAAATTATTGACACCTCATACGAAAGGATCATATACCCTTAAAGAGGAGGATGGGATAATTAACCTTGATATTAAAGATATTGATGCTTTCTGGAGTGCATCAAGGTATCTTGTTATTGTATTGCATTAAGTTTCGTCATAAGAAATATCAGTATATACATAACCTATTATAATGTACTAAAGTTATTACAGAATTTTGAACATAGAATGATGAAACAAAAAGCATCGTCCAAACATCCAATTGAGGAAAACACATTCAGGAATAGTATCAGAATTCAGTATATTATCCTTGCAATCAGTTCCATTGTAATTGTAATAAAAATATATGCATATTACCTTACCAAATCCACCGCCATTCTAACTGATGCACTGGAATATATCATCAACATCATGGCAGGAGCCATTGGGCTTTACAGCCTGATCATCGCTTCAAAACCAAGGGATGAAAACCACCCTTATGGTCATGGTAAAATTGAATACGTCACCTCCGGAATTGAGGGAGGAATGATCTTTATTGCAGGAGGCTATATCATTGGTAAAGCAGTTTACGGTTTTTTCTACCCACATGAAATAACTATGCTTGATGTTGGACTGTTACTTACTTCATTTACAGGCGTGATAAATTATGTGCTTGGTGTGACTGTTGAACGTAAAGCAAAAGCCAACCACTCTATGGTGCTGCTGGCCGGTGGGAAACACCTTAAATCTGATGCATACGCTTCTTTCACCCTGATTGCCGGCCTAATTATATTATGGATCACTAAACTGAATTGGCTTGATAACGTAATAGCTCTTGTCTTCGGAGGTTTTATATTCTATATGGGTTTTAAAATAATTCGCAAATCTGTTGGGGGCATAATGGACGAAGCAGACATGATCTTAATTTCAGAATTGATAGAGGTTATAAAAGCAAACCGTAAAGATTCTATTATTGATATTCACAATTTAAGAGTAATCACTTATGGTCAAACATTGCACATCGACTGCTATTTTACTATGCCCTGGTACAAGACATTGAAAGAAATTCATAAAGAAACAGAAAAGTTTGAATCGATTATCAATGAACGTTTTGGGAGGAAGATGGAATTTTTTATACATCCGGAACACTGTATCCCGGAGTCCTGCCATATCTGTATGATAAAGAACTGTGAATTCAGGCAATATCCTTTCGAAAGAAAACTGGAATGGGATGCTGCTCAATTATTCCCAAATGAGCAACACAACCTCAATACGTAAGTAAGCAAGTGAAAAGAAGTTTTTATTTGAAATTCTCCACTAAAATGGATTGATCACAGAATGAATACTCTCTCTGATTAGTATTGGAGCAAACTACGGTAAGCCTATTATTTCTGTATTGCTCCATTGCTTCAGAATACCATCGAAATCCATCTTTATCCAGATTACTAAGCGGTTCATCCAGCAACAATATTTCTGTATTGCTAAAAATTGCCAACCCAAGTTTCAGACGCTGTTTCATGCCAGATGAAAATTCATATAAATATTTACCTTCATTATGTGGTAAACCTATTTTATACGGAATATCCTTTATTTCCATTCCCGGCCATAATGACTTAAAGCCGAAATGAAATTCAATTGCTTCATTCAGCGTTAATTCCTCATATAAATCCAGGTAAGGTGAAGCTAATGTTAAATGCCTGAATATTTTATCTACTGCTATTTCCTTATTGTTATGTTTAAAATTAATAGATCCTTCTGTAGGCATTAATTTACCAGCAATTAATTGAAGAAGAGTCGATTTTCCAGATCCGTTTGAGCCAATTATTGCATAAGATTTTCCAGATTCCAGTGTGTATGTTATATGTCTGAAAATCCATTCTCTATTGAATCGCTTCCCAATCTTTTCAAGCGTGATCTCCATACCTCATCCAATTGGTCCACGAATAATGCCATTCTCAGAATTGTTGATAAAATCCATAATTGTGGATTTGTATTCCGAATCGGGAATTGTTTTGTTGATAGCAGCTATTCCCTTTTTGTTGTTTGAATGAATGACGTACAATAACCTGTAGATATCTTCTATTTGCCTGATTTCTTCATTGTTAAAACCTTTACGTTTAAGACCAATAGCATTAATACCTGCATATCCTAATGGATCGCGTGCTGCTTTAATGTATGGAGGGACATCCTTACGAACCTTGCTTGTTCCGGCTATAAAAGAATATTTTCCGATATGAACAAACTGCTGTATAGCTACCATGCCTTCCAAGGTAATATGATCTGCCAGAACAACATGTCCGGCCAGTGTACTTGCATTGGCTATAATACAGTTGTTCCCGATGATACAATCGTGAGCAACATGTACATAAGCCATTAGGAGACAACCGCTGCCAACAGTTGTTTTCATTCTGTCACTTGTTCCTCTGTTTACCGTTACAAATTCCCTGATCACCGTGTTATCTCCAATTTCAACCGTGGTGTTTTCGCCTGCATATTTCAAATCCTGTGGAATGCCGGCAATTATCGCTCCGGGGAATACCTTGCAATTCTGGCCGATTCTTGCGCCATCCATGATGACGGTATTAGGACCAATCCATGTTCCAGATCCAATTTCAACATCTCCGTATATAGTGGCATTGGGTCCGATGTTAACACCTTCGGCAATGTGCGAATCAGGATGTACCCATGCTCGGGACCGGTTCATCTATCCTTTTTTTTTCCGATTTTACAATCTGGGCCATCAGTTCACCCTCAGCAACAATATACTGCCTGACATAAGCAGTTGCCTTCATCTGACAGATACCTCGTCTGATAGGTGCAATTACCTCCAATTTAAATACTACTGTATCACCCGGAAGGACTTTCTTTTTGAATTTCACCCCATCAATCTTCAGGAAATAGGTTTCATAATTTTCAGGATCAGGGACTTGTGATAAAACATAAATACCACCAGTTTGAGCCATTGCTTCCACCAACAAAACACCGGGCATTACGGGGTTTCCCGGAAAATGCCCGAGAAAAAATGGTTCATTGATAGTAACATTTTTCATCCCTATAATGTAATTCTCATGCATCTCCACAATTTTATCAATCAACAGAAATGGATAACGGTGTGGAAGTAAGCGTGTAATATCATTGACATCATATAGCGTTTTATTCAGATCGACTGCAAGTGCATCTTTCTCTACTGTTTTTGCAAGTTTTTGAATAATTTTTGCAAACTCAATATTATTATAATGTCCCGGTCTGGCTGCCAGAATATGGCCTCTGATTGGAAAGCCAAGTAATGCTAAATCTCCTACTATATCAAGTAATTTATGCCTGGCAGGTTCATTTTCATAATACAGCTTAAGATTATTTAAAATACCAATACCAACAACTTCAACATCTTTCTTTCCAAAAAGTTTTGCCAGTTCATCCAGCTTTTCTTTAGACATTTCTTTATCAACCATTACAATGGCATTGTCAACATCTCCCCCTTTTATCAGACCTGCATTATGGAGAGATTCAATCTCCCGCAAGAAAACAAAAGTCCTGCATTTCGCAATGTCTTCTTTAAATTCTCCTATATGATACATAGAAGCATGCTGTGTCCCCAACAGAGGTGAATGATAATCTACCATCACCGTTATCCTAAACTCATCGGAAGGGACTGCAAGCATTTCAACATTACGCTCTGTATCTTCATACGTAAGGTTCTCATTAAGTATAAAATACATCTTGTCAGCGGTTTGTTTAGCAATTCCTACTTTATTTATTGCATCAACAAAAGCTTGAGAACTTCCATCCAGAACAGGCACTTCCGGACCGTCAAGTTCAATAAGTGCATTATCAATTTCCATCCCGTAAAGAGCTGCCAAAATATGTTCAATGGTGCTTACGGATGCTCCATTTTTCTGAATAGTTGTGCCCCTTTTTGTTGATACAACATTCTTCAGGCTGGCTTCAATAACAGGATTGTTAGGCAAATCAACACGTTTGAATTTATATCCATGATTATCAGGTGCAGATTTTACCGTCATTGTCACAAATTCACCTGTGTGCAAACCCACTCCAGAAACCTTGAATTCCGATTTTAATGTTTTTTGTTTTTTCGCCATGTTATCGGTTTCTTTAATCCAATTTTAATTGCTTTATTATACTGTTTATCTTTTCGGCTAATTTAGGCAAATTACGAAATATCACATAGGAACGTCTGTAATCACCAATTGAAAAAGCAGGTGAGCCCTGAACAGTTACCCCTTTCTGTGTTATGCTCTGAGCTATCCCGGACTGTGCTGCTATTTTAACGTTATCAGCAATAGTCAGATGACCTACAATTCCAACCTGGCCACCAATCATACAATTTCGACCAATCGTAGTCGAACCTGCAATGCCTGTCTGGGCAGCAATCACCGTGTTTTCTCCAATAACCACATTATGTGCTACCTGTATCAGATTGTCCAGCTTAACACCCTTCCCAATTATTGTTGAGCCTAAAGTAGCTCTGTCAATTGTTGTATTAGCACCTATTTCGACATGATCTTCCAAAACCACATTACCTATTTGCGCCATTTTTTCATAATGTTTGTCTTGTGATGGCACAAAACCAAAGCCATCGGATCCAATAATAGCACCGGGATGAATAGTACAATCTTTACCTATCTGGCAGTCATAGCTTATTATCACTCCTGCGTGAAGCAAAGTATTATTGCCAATAGATGCATTATCGCCTATGTAGCAATTTGGATATATTTTAACACCATCCCCAATCTTAGCAAAATCACCGATATAACAATTGGCTCCGACATAAACTTCCTTTCCTATTTCAGCTTTTGGGGATATCGTTGTGTTTTTATCAATTCCTTTTTTTAAATGACGAATTTCATAATACTTTTCTAACAACTTGGCAAAACACATTCTCGGATCAGGAACACGAACCAGTGTACAATAATCAGGAGGTCTGTTCAGTACAAAATCATTTGGTATTAATACGACAGATGCTTTTGTTGAATAGAGATAATCTGCGTATTGGAGATTTGAAAGAAATGCAAGATCGTTTTTACCCGCTTCTTCTATTTTTGACAAGCGACTTACAGTCACTTCAGGATTGCCTTCTACTTTTCCATCAGATAATTCTGCTATTTCTCTTGCAGTAAACCTCATTAAAACATGCTAAATCTAACATGGTGACATCGTCAGCCATAAAAATCAAAACTAAAAAAGATTGCTTTGTTGAATTTTAATTAAATACTAAAATTATCAACAATAAACTTGTGCAAAAAATCATAACTTCCCTGGCCAGCACAAAAAGTACTTCTTAACAGCTTTGGATAACACAGAAATATTAAGCAAATCAGCTGCTTCTGCAATATCTTTAACAGAATTGTCAGGATAGAGAATATTGATTTTGTCTTTTTTAGGGTTGTAAGCACTGTTGGTAATACTACCTTTAAACGAATAATAGTTGATGTCAGACATGTCGCATTTGTATTTCTTAAAAATCTTCTCAGTCATATTGTCTATATCTTCTCTTTTAAATGGCATGTTTCGCAATTGGATTTTATACAAGTTTCTGTTAACAAGCCAGGAAGATAATGTTGCCAATATCGGGTCTTTATGTTGAGACCAGACTTTGACAGACGACATAACATCATAATCATCCAACAAAGCAAATTCTTCAATGACTTTATGAGATTTTTGAAACTGTTGCTTAGTGTATTCATTTTTTAAAAATAGTTTCATGGCAGGTGTTGCAAATAACTCTATTCCCCTTGCCGACAGTTCTTTTGCCTTGTTCAATATATTCACCAAAAGATACTCAGCGGAGATCACAGTTTTATGCAGATATACCTGCCAATACATTAGTCTTCGGGCAATAATGAAGTTTTCAACAGAATATATCCCCTTTGCTTCAATAGCAAGCTCATCATTGAAAACATTCAATGTCTCTATGATCCGATCAGAACTTATTATTCCTTCTGCAACTCCACTAAAAAAGCTGTCGCGTCTAAGATAATCCAGACGATCCATATCCAATTGACTTGAAACAAGGAAATGTAGAAACTTTTTCTTGTAACGATTTGTAAATATTTTAATGGCCAATGTCAAAGCTCCATTAAATTCTTTATTGAGTCTTTGCATCATCACCAACGAAATATCTTCATGTGATATACCTTTAACGATGCTGTTTTCAAGCGTATGAGAATAAGGCCCATGTCCTATATCATGAAGCAATATGGCTATAATAACACCCTCTGCTTCTTCATCTGTAATATTATGACCTTTGAATTTCAAAACTTCAATTGCTCTACCCATCAAATACATACATCCAATTGCATGATGAAAACGCGTATGATGTGCACCCGGATACACTATATGTGTAAGTCCTAATTGTTTTATTCTTCGCAATCGCTGAAACCATGGATGATCGATTAATTGTAAAATCAGATCATCGGGTATAGGTACAAACCCATATATAGGATCGTTAAAAATCGGATTTTTTATCTTTTTGCTATTTGATTTTTCCAAAATCCTTTCTTAAAGCTTTGCAAAATAAAACAATCAGCTTATATATCAGTTAAGCAATACATATTTTATGCTATTGAACTGACAACAATGATTGTGCTCAAAGTTTTTTTGTCTAAACCTTCATTTTGATTTTAAAAATCATGTAATCAAATTAGTTACTGACGTTACGCAACTTTTACCGGCATTTTGCAAGTTGGTAACTCTTTACCCGGCTGTTTCGCCTTTTGTCTTTTGAGTAGTTAGCCTTCCTGTGAGTGATTTGGCAAAGGCATTTGCCGTCAATGAGCAGACATCTCGCGGTATTAGAATCAGGAATCCATCAAAAAAGTTGGCCGATGGACTCTTCATGAGCCGTAATGAACTACCCCTAAAGGATAGGGCAAAAAAGGACAGGGCTTTGAGAATAAATTTTAGCCAATCAGAAGACCATTATGACACAAATCTATCAAGTTAAACATGAATGTAGCGAATTTATCACAATCTTTGCGTAAGGTTAGTTAGTATTGCGTTAATAACAAAACATTTGACAACATGAGTAATGATATAAAAATTCTTTGGGCAGATGATGAGATAGACCTCCTTAAACCGCATGTACTATTTCTTGAACAAAAAGGATTCAAAATCACTACAGTCAATAGTGGTGATAAAGTTTTGGACCTGATTAAAAAAGAACAATTTGATATAATATTTCTCGATGAAAATATGCCGGGAATGTCCGGACTTGACGTATTACCATCTATCAAAGCAGGCAAGCCTTCGCTTCCTGTAATAATGATTACAAAAAGTGAAGAAGAACATCTTATGGAAGATGCAATTGGGTCACGAATTTCTGATTATCTCATTAAACCGGTTCATCCAAATCAAATCTTGCTGGCAATCAAGAAAAATCTTGATACATCACGATTGATCAATGAGAAAACAACAAGCAATTACCGTGAAGAATTCAGTATCATTGGAGCAACACTGAGCGATAAACTTACTACAGACGGATGGATAGAAGTTTTCCGAAAACTTGTTTTTTGGGAACTTGAGCTTGAAAAAACCAGGAATGAAGGAATGTCTGAAATTTTCGATGCACAGAAAAATGAAGCCAATCAACAATTTTACAAATCTGTAGTCCAGAACTATCTCAATTGGATCAATGAACGAGGTGATGATGTGCCACTTATGTCTCACCGGTTATTCAATTATAAAATAGCTCCATATATTAATAATGATTCGTGTACTTATATGGTGCTGATTGATAACTTAAGATACGACCAATGGAATGTTATTAAACCGGTACTATCTGAGTTGTTCAGGATTGAAAAAGATGAACTTTATTTCAGCATCTTACCCACTGCTACCCAATTTTCAAGAAATGCTATTTTTTCAGGTTTGCTACCCTCAAATATTGCCAGACAGTTTCCTAATTTATGGAAGGAAGAAGGTGAAACTGGTGGTAAAAATCTCAATGAGCAGTCCTTCATTGAAAGCCAGCTTATAAGACTCAGAAAAGATGTGAAATTTACTTATAACAAAATCACGAATCTTGAAGCAGGGAAAAAACTTGCAGAACAGATACATGACATGGCTACATATAATCTTAATGTCATTGTCTATAATTTCGTTGATATGCTCTCACATGCCAGAACTGACATGGAAGTAATTAAAGAACTGGCACAGGATGAAGCTGCATACCGCTCCCTTACTTTATCATGGTTTGAACATTCTCCTCTTCTTGAAATTTTCAGGAAAATTGCTGAACAAAAAAGTATGGTGATTGTTACAACTGACCATGGTTCTGTTCGGGTTAAAAACCCTGTGAAAGTGATTGGTGACAGAAATACCAGCACCAACCTAAGGTATAAACAGGGACGTAATCTGAATTATAATCCCAGACAAGTGTTTGAAATTAAAAAACCGGAAGATGCCTTTTTATCAAAAGCCAATATTAGTAGTTCCTATATATTTGCCGGTGAAAGTGATTTTTTTGTATATCCCAATAGCCAAAATCACTTCATTAAATACTACAAGGATACATTTCAGCATGGTGGCATATCAATGGAAGAAATGCTCCTGCCGGTAATCACTATGTACAGCAAAATAATATGAACATCAGTAATTTTGTTGTTGAAAAATCCGGGGATTTGACAACGATTGTTGAATCATTACTCAATTATCATGATAATAGTAAAATAATAACTCTGTTCGGTGATCTTGGCTCAGGAAAAACAACATTTGTCCAGTATTTCTGCAAACAATTAGGTGTCTCAGATGATGTTACCTCCCCTACTTTCTCACTAATCAATGAATATTCGACACAAACAGGGAAAAAAATATTTCATATGGACTTATACCGTTTAAAAAATGAGCAGGAAGCTATTGATATAGGAATAGAAGAGTACCTGTTAAGTGGTAGTTATTGCCTAATCGAATGGCCGGAAAAAATTTTGAACCTTTTACAAGGCGAATACGTAGAGGTGCATATTCAAGCAGAAGGAATCCATCGTAAAATAAGTATCCAAAGTTAAAATATGATATCTTCAGAAGGCACACTGAAGTCTCTGACACAATCCGGCATGTTACTCCCTCAGGAAGAGACTCTCGCGATTGGTAAAAAACAACAAAGCCTTTTTATTGGAATACCAAAGGAAATTTCTCTGCAGGAACATCGTGTTGCCCTAGTACCGGAAGCTGTTGCCATATTGGTCGGCAATGGACATCGCGTTGTTGTTGAAAGTGATGCAGGGGAAGCGGGTAATTTCAGCAACCACGATTATAGCGAAGCAGGAGCTGAGATTAAAAGAAGTCAGAAAGAGGTTTATAAAGCAGATTTGATACTCAAAGTCGCTCCACCTTCAATAAAGGAGATAGGATTGATGAAACACAGACAAAGCCTTTTATCTGCTTTGCAGTTTATTGTTCAACCTAAAAATTTTATCAGTAAACTGATGGAGAAAAAAATTTCTGCAATTGCATGGGACTTTATGCAAGATGAAGATTCTATATATCCCATTGTCAGAGCGATGGGAGAAATCGCAGGAACAACATCCATACTGATTGCTGCCGAATATCTAACGCGAAATGATGGTCAGAGAGCAATGTTAGGAGGGATTTCTGGTGTCGCACCAACAGAAGTAGTAGTTTTCGGAGCTGGAACAGTTGGAGAATATGCTACTAGAGCAGCTTTAGGACTTGGTGCATCTGTAAAAATATTTGATAATAATATCTATAAGCTTCGAAGGTTACAAAATGATATAGGAAGACGGTTGTTCACATCCACATTACAACCTGAAGTAATAATGAAAGTTCTTCAGGAAGCAGATGTTGCTATCGGTGCTATAAGGGCTGAACAAGGAAGGACACCCTGCGTTGTATCAGAAACCGCTGTAAAAAACATGAAACCCGGTGCAGTCATTGTAGATGTTGCTATTGACCAGGGAGGTTGTTTTGAGACTTCAGAAGTAACAAGTCATGAAAATCCTGTTTTTACCAAATACAATGTAACTCACTATTGTGTACCAAACATTCCTTCCAGAGTTCCTCACACTGCTTCTTATGCTTTAAGCAATATTTTCGCACCTATCGTTCTAAACATTGCTAACAAAGGTGGTATCGATAATGTTATTAAAATAAATCGTGGCGTGCGTCATGGTGTTTATATGTATTATGGCACTCTAACCAACAAATATATTGGCGAGAAGTTTAACCTTCCTTATCAGGACATTGACTTGCTGATGGCTGCCCTATAAATCTCGTCATGTTACGAAGGTTTCTGATTTTCGGATTTGGTTTAGTGCTTGGTTGTATATTGGTCTATTTTATTTTCATAAAGAACCGGGATACCAGCTTTAGATCCTGGTTGCCCTCCAGTATAATAAAGAATGAATTGATAAAAACCCTTGACACAACCTCAATAAATAAATGTTATTGGAATTGTGTAGGTATTGAAATAAATAAAGTTGAACAGTTTATAAGTAATGCAAATATTCTGTTTGAAAAAAGCAAACCAAACCTGACACCAAAAATATACATCCTACAGGGAAAGAACCGGAGTGGAACATGTATAGAGATCGGGTTTGCATTACAAAAGGTTCATTCTGAGATTACCGGTGTGCAAGCATGTAGATCGGAATTAACATGTAACTGCCTGTAACATTTTACTACTTTAGCATTTTATCTGCTATTTTATGATTCATAGCAAACACAATTACCCGGTTTTTATCGGCAACAATACGAAAGAGCAATTAGAAGAATTGTTCAGGAATCTGCCTTCCGGAACTAAATCATTCATTCTTGTAGATGAAAATACAGAAGCTCATTGTTTACCATTATTAGATATAGGTGATTCGAATTATGAACTGATTAAAACTTGTTCAGGTGAAATCAATAAGAACTTAGATACGGTTGCAACTATATGGAAACAGTTAACAATGGCCAAAGCAGACAGAAAAACATTATTGATTAATTTGGGCGGAGGTGTTATCAGCGATTTAGGTGGCTTTGTTGCTTCAACATATAAAAGAGGGATACATCACATCAATATCCCTACTACACTTTTGGCACAAGCCGATGCTTGTGTAGGAAGTAAAACAGGAATAAATACTGCAGGAATCCGAAATCTTGCCGGCACTTATAAAGCCCCTGAAAGCGTATATATATATCCTGAATTCTTGTCAACGCTTCCTACATGTCAATTATATTCCGGATTTGCTGAAATACTGAAACATGCATTGATCAGCAGTATAGAGATGTGGCATCTTATTAAAAATTTTCAACCTGAACAATGTATTTTCAGAACTGATCTTCTTCAATCCTCCATTGATGTTAAAATGAAAATTGTTAAAGAAGATCTATTTGACACTTCAGTGAGAAAACAACTCAATTTTGGCCATACAATTGGACATGCACTTGAATCTATATCTATTGTAGATGGTTCACCCTTGCTGCACGGTTTTGCAGTGTCGGCAGGTATTTTATGTGCTGGTTATCTATCTGAGCAATATTGCGGGTTGTCTCCAGATGAAAGAAAGAGTATCGAATCGGTATTATTAGGTTTATACCGTGATAAACTTCCTGAAATTCAAAATATAAATAAATTGATTGACATTCTTTATAACGACAAGAAGAACAATCTTGGTGCAATCCATTTTACTCTTCTTGATAGGATTGGAAAAGCTGTTGTCGATTTCCCTTGTGATGAAAGAGCTATTATAGATGCCCTGCATTATTACGAAAATCTGATCAACTGATGGCTTTAATTATTTCTGCACCAAAAGATAAAATACAAGCGGTTGTTCAACTACCATCTTCAAAAAGTATCAGCAATCGGGTATTGATTATTAGATCTTTGTGCAAAGAGCATTTCAATATTCAAAATTTATCACAAGGGAATGATACACAAACGCTTCAGTATGCTCTTGATAACATTAATAAAATGAGTTCATTCAATGTGGGCGATGCCGGTACTGCGATGAGATTTCTCACTGCCCTGTTCTCCGTTATTCCAGGTAAGCGTATTCTCAAAGGATCTGCAAGAATGCATCAAAGACCCATTGGCCCTTTAGTAGATAGCTTACAGATGTTGGACGCTTCAATCAACTGTTTAGGAAAGAGTGGATTCCCTCCTTTGAAGATTACAGGCAAAGAACTGGATGGTGGAACAATTAATCTTAAAAGTGATAAAAGCAGTCAGTTTGCTTCTGCAATGATGATGATTGCACCTGCTTTAAAAAAGGGTCTGGATCTTCATCTGTCCGCTAAAGTTGTATCTCACCCATACATTAAAATGACCCAATCAGTTATGAGCAATTTTCATGTGACTGCAGATGTTACCAAAGATAATATTCACATTAATCCGCAGGTTTATATCCCTTCAGATTACCAGATTGAACCTGACTGGAGTGCAGCAGCATTCTGGTTTGAAATTGTTGCTTTATCAGAAGAAGCAAACATCTTGATACCCCGTCTTAAGAAGAATTCTATACAAGGTGACAAAGTGATTGAACAAATAATGAATTCTTTTGGTGTTTCAACAGATTTTACAAATCAGGGTATCAAGATTAAAAAGATTGCAATTAAACCACAGAAGAAATCCCGGTTTGATTTTACCTCATTTCCTGATCTGGTTCAACCTGTAGCAGTATGTTGTGCAGCATTGGGAATTGATGCAGATTTCAAAGGAATTGAAACACTTCGGATAAAAGAAACTGACAGGATTAAAGCCCTGGAAACTGAACTAAAAAAAATCAATGTTAGAACAAAATCTTCAGCCGGCACCCTGAGTTTAAATTGTCAGGATACAGACACCCGAATCTCTTCAGTCTCATTTAAATGCTATGGTGATCACAGGATGGCAATGGCACTTGCTCCTTTAGCAATTAAATACAATACTGTAAGAATCGATGATGAAAAAGTCGTAGATAAATCTTTTCCCACTTATTGGCAGGAACTCAAAAAAGCCGGTTTTAAAATTAAGACACCTCTGAAAATTTAAAAATGAATTTAACAATAAAGAACTCCGGGAAGGCATAAAGTTCAAAAAGTATTGATTTCATTACCCTTTGTCTTGTTTGTGTAAACCCATTGTACTCTTCGTGATTTCAGGAAATTATTTTTTTAGAGATGCCCGTTATAAAATGTTAAGTGGATAATCCTGAATAGAGAATGCTGATTTTCCCTATTTGTTAGGTACATCCCGGTTTATCGAGATGAAACTTGTCAGGTATGAAGTCAGAAGAACATGGAATATTCAAAGGGCAGACGGTTTTACCCGCTTCTGAATTAATGGAAAAACTTCGTCAGATAACAGCCTTGAGATTTTGATGCTGTCAAAAATTCTATCTCAAAGCCGTGAACATCAATCTGAACGCAGTAAAACCAAATCTGAAAGAAGTTACAGCTAATTTGAAAGACGAAAAAAATAATAGCATGGCTGTTTATTCAAATGTTCTATTGCTCTATTGTTCTGTAGAGTTTACCTTTAATTCATATCTGATTTAGGATATAGTCACACCTAACTGATATCATTTAATATAATCTTGATCTTTTAACAAGATATTCCATGAGTATTTTCTCAAATCCACTATTAATATCAGCCAATGTAAAGTCAATACCATACAGCCCGCACTTCAGTTGCAGCTCCTTCTCAAAATTCTGCATCGCCTTTAAATACTCCTTTCGAAATTCAAGAGGATGCAGTTTCACCTCTTCTTTGGTTTCTGTGTCAACAAAAGTATAAGGCCTGTTATCGAACCTGAACTTAAGCTCTGATTCTGTTTCGAGCACGTGAAATAATATTACTTCATGCTTATTGTATTTCAAATGCTGCAAAGCAGAAAACAACTCATCAGAATTTCTGCCGGAATTGTCCATCATATCGCTGAATATAACAACAAGCGATCTTTTGTGAATATTGTCAGCTATCTGGTGCATCGCGTCAACGGCAAACGTTTTACGTGATCCCTCTTTATTCACCAGGAGATTTTCCATCTCAGAATAAAGATATTTATGATGTATAGCAGTTGACTTGCATGGCGTGTGCAATTTAATATCCTCTGAAAAGACGCTTAATCCAACAGCATCTCTTTGTTTTCTCAAAAGATAAGCTAAAGAAGCTGCACAATAAATCGAAAATTCTAATTTATTTAAAGCAGGCGACTTCACTCCCTGATTCTTCGGGTAAAACATGGATGAAGAATGATCAATGATTATCTGACAACGTAGATTTGTCTCCTCCTCAAATTTTTTTACGAATAATTTTTCTGTTCTGGCGTATAATTTCCAGTCAATATGCCTTGTTGGTTCCCCTGTATTATACTGTTTGTGTTCAGCAAATTCAACCGAGAAGCCATGAAAAGGGCTCTTATGCAGACCTGTTATAAAACCTTCAACAACCTGTCTTGCAAAAAACTCAAGATGCCCAAACTGCTGAACAGTTTTTATATCAATCCTATCAGGCAAAGAAGAATTTGAAAAATTATTGATCCAATCCTGTTATCAGAGTTGGGCGTCTAATTTTTGTACAAGTACGGCTTTTGGCACAGCACCTACCTGTTTGTCAACCACTTCTCCACTTTTTAAAAATAAAATAGTAGGAATGCTCCTTATACCATACTTAGCTGAAATCGTAGGATTTTGATCTACATTGACTTTCCCGACAAGGGCTTTTCCATCATATTCCTTTGCCAATTCTTCCACGATTGGGCCAACCATTCTACAAGGACCACACCATTCTGCCCAAAAATCCACAACAACCGGTTTGTCTGAGGATGTTACAAGTTCATCAAAATTTGAATCTGTTATTTCTACTGCCATAATTCTATTCTTTTTTATTAAAAAATACCGTGTAAAATTAATCTATTTTTTTAATCTATTTTCAACACTCTTTATTTCATTGATATGGGTCAATTAAATTTATATGATATACCTCCCGTATCCAATTGACCAATAAATTCATCTGTAGGATTCACCTTAAATGATCTTGAAAACATAGATAGGTTAATTTTCTCCTTCCTGTCATTCAGCAGGAATTTCAACTGGCACTCTCCTTTGTAATCACCTGCAAGATTCGAGAAAAAATTTACTCTTTCATCAGACAATTGTTCTATCGGCAACTTAATGGTAAGTGATTTAGCTTTTTTATCCCTCAATTCTGAAAGCAATTCTATATCCGAAACTTTTAATTCATATCTGTTTTCGTCTTTGTAGTGTTGTTTCACAAATGCCTCGATAAAAAGGAACCATCCCTGCACAAGGTATTTATGAAATTGTACATAATCGTCTTTAAAAAACATCAACCTGATTGATTCCAGATAACCTTCCAGGGTGACCTGAGCATATCTTTTCCCATTTTTATCGGTTTTATGCTGTGCATCGGTTACTATAGCAGCAAAACACAACTTTTTTCTTTTCAATTTCTCTAAATCGTTTATGTCTTCAATCATGACATTGCAAAAATTACTGATTTCAAGTTTATAATCATTTAATGGATGACCTGAGAGGTATATCCCTGTTACTTCTTTTTCAAGTGTAAGCTGGTGCAGTTTTTCCCATGCATCACATGAAAGGATTTGTGGTTCCGGTAACATTAAGGGTTCATCCGAATCTGCAAATAAAGAATGTTTATTGGCTAATGTAAGTTCCTTGTATTTATTCCCAAATTGAATAGATGATTCAATCAGGTTTTGATCATTTTCATCTCTGCGAAAGAAGTACTGGGCTCTGTGATATTCCTTAAAGCAGTCAAAAGCACCTGCTTTGACCAGACTCTCAAGGCATTTTTTATTCGCAGACCTCAAATCTATTCTCTTTACAAGATCAAAGAAATTCAGATAGGCTCCATTTTTATCCCTCCCTGACACAATAGCATCCACTGCGCTTGCCCCAACACCTTTTACAGCACCCAATCCAAACCGAATTGCTCCTTCTTTATTTACCACAAATTTATACCTGCTCTCATTCACATCCGGGCCCAAAACTTTTATGCCCATTCTCAAACATTCATCCATGAATATAGTGACTTTTTTGATGTCATTCATATTATTAGTGAGCACTGCAGCCATATATTCAGCAGGAAAATTTGCTTTAAGATATCCTGTTTGATATGCAAGAATGGAATAAGCGGCAGAATGGGATTTATTGAAACCATAATGTGCAAATTCTGCCATTACATCAAATATTTTTTTTGCTTTTGATTTATCTATGCCTTTGCTCTCCGCCATACTGATAAATTTGCTCTCTTCATGTGGAAGCGACTCTGTCTTCTTTTTCCCCATTATTCTTCGCAAAATATCAGCTTCTCCCAGAGAATATCCTGCAATGACCTGGGCTGTTTGCATGATCTGCTCCTGATAAACCATAATTCCATAGGTCTCTTTTAAAATCGGAATTAAAAGCTGATGAGGGTATTCCACTTTTTTATTCCCTTGTTTGCGTTGAATAAATTCCTCTATAAACTTCATAGGGCCCGGCCTGTAGAGTGCGTTCATTGCAATCAGGTCTTCAATACATGTTGGTTTTAAATTTTTCAGATATGACCTCATACCTTCCGATTCAAATTGGAATGTACCTATTGTATCTCCCCTTTGATATAATTCGAATGTCTTCTTGTCATCCAAAGGCAGATTATCCGAATCTATTTCTATGCTATGATTTATCCTGATCAATTCACAAGTGTCTTTGACAATGCTAAGCGTCTTCAGTCCAAGAAAATCCATCTTGAGCATACCTGCATCTTCTATCAGTTTGCCTTCAAACTGTGTTACCTGCATATCGGTATCTTTTGTAGTGCAAACAGGTATATATTTCGTTAAATCATCAGGAGCAATGATAACTCCAGCAGCATGAATGCCTATATTGCGAACAGACCCTTCGAGTTTTTCTGCCATTTGCAATGTCCGTGCTTTCAAATCATTTCCTATCCTGATCTTTTTTAAATCTGGAACTTCCTTATATGCTTCCTTAAAAGTAATTTTTGGTTTAATGGGCACCATTTTAGCAATCCGGTCTGCTTCATCCAATGGCAGATCAAGTACACGCGCTACATCCCTGATGGCTGATTTCACCGCCATCGTTCCATAGGTAATTATCTGGGCAACCTGTTGTTGTCCGTATTTTTTAATCACATAATCAATCACCTTTTGCCTGCCATCGTCATCAAAATCCATGTCAATATCAGGCATTGATACCCTTTCAGGATTCAGGAAACGCTCGAAAAGCAGGTTATAACGCATGGGCTCAATGCTTGTGATCCCAATGCAATAAGCCACCACGGAACCAACAGCGGAGCCTCTTCCGGGACCAACCGAAACGCCAAGTTTTCTTGATTCAGTAGTAAAGTCCTGCACAATAAGGAAATATCCTGCAAATCCCATCTGCCTGATCACGCCAAGTTCATAATTGATCCTTCCTTCCAGCTTTTTATCAATGTTACCATAAAGTCTTTTAGCCCCTTCCATGGTGAGATGTCTGAGATATGCATCTGCATCTGCAAAACCGGATGGTATCTGATAGTTTGGCAACAACACATCTCTTTTCAAATCCAGTGTTTCAACTTTTGAGACAATATCTCCGGTATTATCTAGTGCCTCCGGCAGATCGCTGAAGAGTTGCAACATTTCATCTTTTGTTTTGAAATAAAACTGATCATTAGGGAACCCAAAGCGATACCCCCTGCCCGAACCGATAGGTGTATTGATCTTGTCTCCTGTATTAATACAAAGCAATATGTCATGTGCATTTGTGTCTTCTTTATCTAAATAATGCGCATCGTTGGTTGCAATAATCTTTAGCTCAAATTTACCGGCCAGTTTAATCAGTTTCCTGTTTATTTCTTCCTGGCTTATACCGGTTCCATCAATGTTTTCGAGATTATGTCTTTGCAATTCTATGTAATAATCTTCTCCAAAAATGTCGATCCACCAGGTCAAATTCTTTTCAGCCACTTCAATTCCATGGCGCAATATTGTCTGAGGTATTTCCGCTCCTATACAGCAAGAAGTGGCTACCAGTCCTTCATGATATTTTTCCAGCAGTTCCTTATCAATGCGAGGATATTTGCTATACAAGCCTTCCAGGTAACCTAAAGAACAAAGTTTCATCAGGTTCTTATAACCGGTTAAGTTTTTTGCCATTAACAACTGGTGATATCTCTGATCAGGCTGCTCCTGTGTAAAAGTTTTCTTATGCCTGTTTTCCACCATATAAAACTCACAACCGGCAATGGGTTTTATTCCATATTGTTTCGCATCACTCACAAACTGCATGATACCAAACATATTTCCGTGATCTGTTACGGCCACCGCTTTCATATCGTCATCTTTTGCTTTTTGGAGCATTTTTTTGATGTTTATGGCTCCGTCCAATAAAGAATACTGGGTATGTAAGTGTAAATGAGTGAATTCCGGCATAACGTATTTTTTGTTCTGAATCTATCTGATTTCAGCTGATAAAATTAAACAAATACATCCTGGAAAACTCCCAATGTTGATAAGTTCGGCAGATTGTCAAAAACTAAAATGATCAACTCTTTTCAGGAAGAATATATTTTTTCTCCATTAAGCAAATGGGCGCAGAGATAAATCACAATTCTTTTTACAGACAAAACAACACAGAGGTGAATTATTCTATGATGCAAAATGAATATGGGGGTTTTATTTATCCTGTCTGATATAAGCAACATTGTTATGGAATTGATTGTATAATGAAATAATTCAATATCAAATTGAAACTTCGAGTAAGGTAACTATCGACTTTGAAATTATTCCAATGGGGATATCCCAATGTACAGGGACTCACCACTTAAATCAAACCTAAGCAAAAAGTAAAACCTTATGCTTTTTACCTCCAGACCTTGATTGCGCACGGACTTTAAAAGCACCACTTCGAAAACCGGCCTTAACACGAAGTCTTCGTTATCAAAAATAGTCAACTGGGATATTTTCTGGTAGGGGGATTGTAGAACCCGGTTGGAAGGTAGAACAAAGCATCAGATCTATAGTACCATTGTTATTTTTTTACTACCATTTTCTTACCTTTCAATGCCAAAGTCAAATTTGTACCAAACTCTTTCGTGCAGGAAATATAACAGCATTTTAGTGAGCATTTCCAGTATGCCGATCTTCATCCCTGTGAAAGGATTACCTGAGATGATCCATCCCAGCAGCATGGTATCCATGGTTCCTATCACTCTCCATGTGAATGTCTTGAACACATGCCGTTTGATGTTGATCTTTTTCTTTTGCTCATTACTGTATTTAAAATGAAAGCTGTACCACATCCTTTCGTGAAAATAATACAGCAACATTTTGGTGAGCATTTCCAGCCCTCCCACTTTTAGGCCTACCAGGGGATTCCCTGTTACCAACCACGCAAGCAGCATGGTATCCAGGGTTCCCACAATCCGCCAGGTGATGCTCTTTGCAATATGTCTTTTATTGGATACTCTGGTTGCCATTGATGCCGTAAATGATTGGTTATTGTAATTTAATGACTTAAATGTGCTTTGTACTTCCGGTAAAGATATTTTTGCGGGTTGTCCAAGTCTATCTGCCTGCCCCTGATGAAAGCATACACGACATCATTTGTACACATATCTAATGCATCCCCAACGGAAACAAACAATGTGGCATCCTTGCCTTCCTGCAAAGCACCTGTAATGTGATCAATGCCAAGTATGCGAGCTGTGTTGTATGTAACTGCCATCAAAGCCTGTTCTTTTGTGAGCCCATATTCTGCTGCAGTTCCGGCCATAAAGGGAAGGTTGCGGCATTCCATAGCTTCCATATCACCCGAATTGTCCAGACAGAACAGCACACCGGCTTTATGGAGCAGATAAGGTATCTTATAAGGCAGATCGGGGTCTTCCCCTACCCTCATAGGCAGACTATAGGTTCGCCTCAGGATGACCGGGATATCATTGTCTTTCAACACATCGGTAATCCTCCATGCATCATAACCTCCCACCATGACCACTTTAGAAAGTTTGAATGAACGCACAAAGGCAATTGCTTCCAAAATGTCTTTGGCATACTGTGCATGTATAAACAAGGTTTTTCTTTCGTTAAAAAGCCCTCTCATGGCTTCAAACCTCAGGTTTGTTTCCATTGGTCCCTGTAATTCTGAATATGCTTTGGCATCAGAGAAGAACATCTCAAGATCGTTTACATCTTTTTCATGCTGTTCATTCTTCTTTACATCTGCTCTCCTGCTTTTAATATGCGGTAATCTCCCTGAAGGCCAGTTAAGATGTATACCGTCATCAGCCTTTAGTACAGCATCTTCCCAATTCCATGCATCGAGTTGCACGATGGAAGACGTTCCGGAAATCATTCCTCCACGAGGTGTTACCTGGGCAATCAGTACACCGTTGGTGCGTACAGTTGGGATGATACGGGATTCTGTGTTATATGCAATCAGCGATCTGACTTCAGGATTGTATTGCCCTACCTCCCTGAAATCGTTTGTTGCCCTAACCTGATCAATCTCAGTCAGCCCAAGTGTAGAGTTTGGGGTTATGATACCTGGATAAACATGCTTTCCATTCAGATGTATCACTATTTTATACAGTGAAGTATCAACGCTTTTTGTAGTTGCATCTGCTACCAGTGTAAGTTTGCCTTTTTCAAACGCAATAACAGAGTTCTGGATTACATTACCATTGCCAATATGTGCAACGCCATTGAGTAACAAGATAGCGACTGTCTGAGCCGGTGCCGGTGCTGGTATCTGTCCGAAGAGACCGGTAGTACAACTCAGCAAAGAAGTTAAAATAATTATATATGTTTTATTCCTCATCATCCATTGTATCGCAATGGTATTCTCTATCTTTTTTATGTGTTATGGCTTTTGTCTTCTCTCCTTTGTCTTTAGCTGCTATCATTTTTGCAATGATACGCATACGTTCTTCCTGCATCCTTTTTTTCATTGCCTTCTCCTGCTGTCTGTCGAAATAACAAATACCATCAACATA
>CAZUDW010000018.1:0-34505 GCA_964619305.1 uncultured Flavobacteriales bacterium | reverse complement strand
TCATTGGTGCGACTGCTTCAGCCATCCGGGCAGGAGTCCGTTTTTCAGGGGCATTCATCAACACTCAAATGCAAAATGCTGCTTAAAGTTGCGCAACACCAGTTAGTATTTTAATCGTTCTCTCAATTCGTTCTATATTTACCTGCAATATAGTATCCTATATATTTCAGATGAGTAAAAATGTAATTTTATTTGCTGTGATTTTTACTGTCGCCTGCAACCTTAATAAATACTCAGGCAATAAAAATCACATCGTCAATCTTGATACTTTAAATGTATCAGCTAACGTAAAGACTCCTGTTTATCACTCATCAAGAAAAAGAACAGCTGATTTAATACACACAAACCTTCATGTCAGTTTTGATTGGGAAAAGCAGCAGTTATTAGGGAAAGCTCTTCTGACATTTTCTCCTTATTTTTATCCTTTATCTGAATTTGAAATTGATGCCAAAAGTTTTAAAATTAACAAGCTTGCAATTGTTAAGCATGATTCTGTCATGGATTTAGACTATACCTATGACAGCCTTAAGTTAAAAATATACCTGGATAAGGTGTATCAAAAAAAAGACACTTTCAATTTATTGGTTGATTATATTGCCATGCCAAATCATCTGCCTGATGGTGGAAGCCTTGCCATAACATCAAATAAAGGGTTGTATTTTATCAATCCCTTAAAGGAACAGGAAAATAAACCTCAACAAATATGGACTCAGGGAGAAACTGAATCAAATTCTGCATGGTTTCCTACTATTGATGCGCCAAATGAAAAGATGACCCAGGAAATAGCTATTACAGTTCAGGACAAATTTATTTCTCTTTCTAATGGCATGCTGATAAGTCAAAAAGAAAACGGAGATGGAACAAGAACCGATATTTGGCGACAAGAGCAGCCACATGCTCCTTATTTATGCATGTTAGCTGTGGGAAATTTTGCAAAAGTGACAGATTATTGGCATCGCACTCCAACCGATAGCATTGAAGTAAGCTATTATGTTGAGCCCTCTTATAAAAAATACGCAAGAGCGATTTTTGGTAACACTCCGGAAATGTTATCCTGTTTTTCGAAACTGCTGGGAGTGCAATATCCATGGAGCAAATTCAGCCAGATTGTTGTCAGAGACTACGTATCAGGAGCGATGGAAAACACGACTTGTGTTGTTCATGGAGAATTTTTACAAAAGACATTCCGGGAATTATTAGATGAAACCAATGAGGATGTCATTTCACATGAACTTTTTCATCACTGGTTTGGAGATTTTGTGACTTGTGAATCATGGGCAAACATTCCCCTAAACGAATCTTTTGCTACCTATGGAGAGTATTTGTGGAGAGAATATAAATATGGAAGAGAATATGCCGATCAATTACTCCGGAAAAACTTGAATACTTATCTTATGGAAGCCAGGAGTAAGCAAGTGAATTTAATCAGATTTTATTATGATGATCGAGAAGATATGTTTGATAGTCATTCATATGCTAAAGGGGGATGTATTCTTCATATGCTCAGGAAATATGTCGGGGATGATGCGTTTTTTAAGTCGTTAAACTATTATCTCACAAATCATGCTTTTGAATCGGTAGAAATACATGATTTGCGCCTTGCTTTTGAAAAAATCACAGGAGAAGATTTGAACTGGTTTTTTAATCAATGGTTTATGGCATCGGGTCACCCGAAGTTAAAAATATCATATAAATATGATCCGGCTATGAAAGAGGAGCATATCATGATTGAACAAAGACAGGATCTTTCTAAAACTCCTTTATATAAACTTCCTGTCACAATAGACTTTTATATTGATAAGAAAGTTACCAGGGAGAAAGTATTAATACAGGAACAGGAACAAGAATTTATTTTTCCATTTAATCGTGAACCGGACCTTGTAAATGTGGATGCGGAAAAAATGTTGCTCTGCAAAAAAAAAGACTATAAAAGTGTTCAGAAATATATCTTTCAATATTATCATGCTCCGTTATATTTAGATAGATATGAAGCAATTAAAGCTTGTAGTAAAAAAATAAACACAGACTCTGGGGCAACAAAAGTTATTATTGATGCGCTTTCAGATAAAAGCTGGAAACTGAAATTACTTGCTATGAATAGTTTGAATACTGTGATCCTTAGTCAATTTCCTAATTTGAAAACAATCCTTATGAATTTAGCTTCCAACAATGATAAATCCCTGGTAAGATCTAAAGCCATTAATAAATTGTCTGAATTATTTCACTATGATGAAGAGTTACTTGCCCTATATAAAAAAACCCTTAAAGATAGTTCTTATGCTGTGGTGGCTGCCGGATTATCTGCTATAGTTGAAGCCAACAAAAACGATGGTTTGCTTGCTGCAAGATCAATGGAAGATGAAAAATCTAAAAAAACGATATTAGCTATAACCAGGGTCTTGGCAGAATACGGAGACGATAAAGATTCCCCGTTTTTCCTGAAATCTTCACATTTAATTCAGGGGTATAACTATTTTGAGTTTATCCTGAACTACCAACATTACTTGACTCGCTCTCAAAACCTGACAGTAATCGATTCGGGCATCGTCTGCTTATCTGCAATATCAGACAGAATAAAAGTCGGATATACTAAATATTTTATACATCAAGCTTTTGTAGAAATTCAAAATGAACTATTGAAACGAAAATATAAACTCGAATCCAACCTAAATAAATCAAACAAACAGTCCTATGTATCCGGTGAAAATGATCAAATTCAAAATGAAATAGAAGAAATTAATCAACGAATCAAGCTGATTGATAAAAAATTGCAAACATTAAATAAGGAAAGTTCTATTCGTATAAACCAAAATGAAACAAGTGACTAAATATCCGAATTCTGCTTTTCATACCCTTCATCAATAATTAGTTCACTTCCCCCTGCAGACTCAAAAGCTAATTTATCGCAGCGTTCATTTTCGGTATCTCCTGAATGGCCTTTCACCCATATAAACTTCACGTTGTGTCTTGGAAATATTCTTAAGAACCTTTGCCAAAGATCTACATTCTTTTTATTTTTAAATTCTTTTTCCTGCCATTTTTTAATCCAACCTTTCTCAACAGCATCCACAACATATTTAGAATCAGAATAAATCGTAACATCCATGCCTGTTTTTTTCAATGCTTCAAGCCCGGTAATTACACTAAGAAGTTCCATTCTGTTGTTTGTTGTTTTCCTGTAGCCTTCTGAAATTTCTTTTCTATAATTTCCAGATATTAACACGACCCCAATACCTCCAGGTCCGGGGTTCCCTATTGATGATCCGTCCGTATAAATTGTAACTTTCGTCATTGAATTGATTTAAACTCCATGTGTTCCTTAGGGTCAATTGGCCTGCCCTCAACCCATAGCTCAAAATGTAAATGTGGTCCGTTTGATAATTCGCCCGATTCCCCGATGATGGCGATTGGTTCTCCGGCTTTCACCCTATCTCCTGTCCTCTTTAAAAGAATTGCATTGTGTTTATATACTGAAATCAACCCGCTTCTATGCTGAATTGCAATAATATGACCTGTCTCTGAAGTCCAGGCTGCAAGGATAACTACTCCGTCTAATGTTGCCATTACTGCTTCATTTGCCGGTGCTGTCAGATCAATTCCAAAATGACCCATGGTGGGATCAAAATCTGCCGTGACAAGCCCGTCAATTGGTGTGAAAAAGAAATAACTTCTTATACCTGAACTTCTATTCTCACTTTTAAACAACAAATTGTATTCTGATTGCGCCTCAATTTCTGCCCTAAAAAGTGAATCCTCAACAGAAGGGCTCAAATCCACTTTGCTATAATCTGCTTCTGAATCTTTTTGAATATTATTCAAAGTATCGATACTTTCCCCTTTTAAAATAGCCATTATATTAGAAATGTAATTTTTATTCGGATTTATTTTTTTCTCAATAGAATCTGCTTTTAATGATGTCATTATCGCCATTTTTCTTATATTAATCTCTCCATAACCAGGAATTAATTCTCTTAGAGGGGTCAAGGCAATCAAACAAAATACCAACATAGCTATAACAAGAATAGCAAGCCCTCCCCACGTGAATAAATTAAAAGGGGATAATATCAATGAAAACCTTTCTTCAAAGGTGTTGTCATTCATTAATATAAGCCTGAACTTATTCTTTAATTTCTTATAGATGTTTTTTCGTTTATGCTGATCGTTCATTAATTTGGATTTTGTAACAATTAGCGTAAGTAATTACTTTTACAAATATCCGTTTTTTACTAAAATACAATTATAAACTTCCTTTTATTGGATTAATTTACATTATGCTTAAGATATTTAAAATAATTTTGTCGTTTTTATGTTTGTTAATTTCGTAATTATATTTTGATAATAAAAGCAAAAAATATAATTTGCCTTTGTCTGGTATGTGTCATCCTCATAATATTGCATGATGGTTGTTCCACGAGTAAAACCGGATTTGCTCACAGAGCTTACCACAACACCACAGCACATTTCAATGGGTATTTCAATGCCCGTGAAAGTTATATGAACGGTGTAGCTCAGATTGAACTTGGAAACAAAGAGGATTATTCCAATTTATTGCCGGTTTTTATTTATGGTGATGAAAACGCCTCTAAAAGCATTTATCCACAAATGGATAAGGCAATAGAAAAATGCGAAAAGGTCATCCTGCGCCATTCAATTTTTGTAAAAAGAAAGGAATATGTTGACTGGATAGATGACTGCTGGCTTCTTATAGGTAAATGTTATTTTTATAAACAAGATTTCAATCAGGCAAAAGAAAAATTCGAATATGTTGGAAAGCAGTTTAAAGAAAAAGATATTCATCATGAGGCATTGATATGGCTTGCGCGTACATATTTGAGAATGCATGACAATTCTAAAACCTCAAAAATTTTGGATCTTATAAGAGAAGATGCTTCCTTCCCCTCAAATTTAAAAAGCGTTTATTCAGCTGTTTATGCCGATTATTATATTCAACAACATAACTATAAACTAGCAATCCCTGAAATACGAAATGCAATTGCAACAGAGAAAAACAAAAAAATCCGGGTAAGATATTTATATATTCTGGCTCAGTTATACCAGGAAGAAGGGGATCTTGATATGGCATCGGATTATTATGGGCAGGTAGCAAAAATGAACCCTCCATACGAAATGGAGTTTTATGCTAAAATTAATCGGGCTCTTTCATATAATGTTGGATCAGGGAATAAAGAAGAAATAAAAAAAGAATTAAAGAAAATGCTTAGAGATGAAAAAAATGCAGATTATTATGATCAGATTTATTTTGCTCTTGCAGAGCTTTATTTAAAAGAGGGTGAGCAGCAGAAAGGAATTGATCTTTTGAAGAAATCTGTTGCGACAAGCAGAAGCAACACCAATCAAAAAGGGATTTCATTTCTAAAGCTTGCAGATATCTATTTTTATAACGAAAATCCTTCCTATGAATTAGCGCAGGCGTACTACGACAGCGCGGTTACTTTTATTGACAAGACCAGAGCTGATTTTAATGATATTCTCAATAAAAAAAATAGTCTCTCAAGACTTGTCAAGGATATTACTATAATAAATGTTGAGGACAGTCTTCAAAACCTTGCATTAAAAAGTGAAAAAGAAAGAGATAATATCATTAATGCTATCATTCAAAAAATAATTGATGAAGAAGAAAAAGAGAAAGAAAATCTGGAAAACAATTACATGTTTTCCAATGAAAATAAATATGATAGTCAAAATTCCGGAAGTGGTGCAAACTGGTATTTTTATAATCCGGCCACCATAAGCTTTGGCTTCTCTGAGTTTAAACGTATTTGGGGAGACCGAAAAATAGAAGATAATTGGCGCAGGAAAGATAAGGGCAATACTATTAGCGATGCACTTGAAGAAATCGACCTTTATGCAAATTCTGAAGAAGACACCATAAAAGGAGGAAATGATAAAAAAAACAAAAACTACTATATTAAAAATATTCCTTTAACTGAAAAGAAATTAAATCTATCTCACAATAGAATTATTGAAGCTTATTATGACCTTGGACTTGTATATAAAGAAAGACTCAATGACAATTCAAAAGCTATTGAGTCCTTTACAGAATTGGTAACCAGATATGACACTTGCAGATATGTTTTAAGCTGTTATTATCAGCTATACAGACTTTTTCTAATAGAAGAAAATCAGGATAAAGCTGAATATTATAAAAACCTGATACTGGATAAAGCTCCTGAAAGTGAATATGCTCAATTAATTAAAAACCCGAATTATTTTAAAGAAAAGCAAAATACCAAAACCAAAGTTCTTGATTTTTATAAGGACACATATCAGGCTTTTAAGAATAAATACTGGACACGGACACTGAACCAGTGTATTGCTTCAGATTCTTTATATCAGCAAAGTGAGTTCTCTCCAAAATTTCATTTGTTAAAAGCTTTGGCAATAGGAAAAATTTCAGGTAGGGACACATTTATTCTAGAACTAAAAAAAGTTGTTGCTCTACATCCGGATCAGGAAGAAGGAAAAGAAGCTACACGTATTATCAATATTTTATCAAAGAATAAGAATATAGAAAATCAAAAGCCACAACTAAAATCTGAATATAATATTTCCTTCATGGCAAATCATAGTTTTATTTTAGTTTTCCCAAATAAGCTTGGCAGTGTTGCTGAAATAAAAAAACAAATAGCAGATTTTAATAAGGAATTCTTTAGGTTGAAAAATTTTGAAATTAAAAATTTATTTCTTAAAAATGGAAGAACCCAGATGATTACTGTAAAATCTTTCCCTGACAAAACACAGGCTATGGACTACTATAAAGCTTTTATTTCCAATTGTGAGGTGATGAAAGATGAGAACTCAAATTCATATCTTTCTTTTGTGATTACAGACGAGAACTTTGTACTTCTATATAAAAATAAAGATGTAGATAATTATAATAACTTCTTTAAAAAGAACTACAGAGATATTGAATAACATTTAATATAATTAATTTTGAACCCTTGAAACAATAAAACTAAAGCGATGCTTAAAAAGGACTCAAATATGAATAAATATCCTGAGGTTGAAAACAGTACGCCAAATCAGATTATAAAAGGCACACAGATAAAAGGCGACATTCAGACCGATGGGAATATCCGTATAGACGGAACAATTATCGGATCAGTCAATTCCAAAGGAAAGGTAATTGTTGGCAATTCGGGAAAAATAGATGGGGAAATTTTGTGCCAAAGTGCTGAGATATCGGGTCAACTGAAAGCTAAAATCCGCATCAGCGGTCTGCTGACATTAAAATCTACGGCACAGTTGAATGGAGAAATAATTACAAACAAATTAGCTATAGAGCCGGGGGCTGTGTTTTCAGGAAATTGTCAAATGGGTGAAATAAGTAAAGAACGAACCTATGATATTCATTCAGGACAAAAACCGGAAAAACAAGATAGTCCTATCCCTGTCTCGAAATGAGGTATTTTCTTTATTCATTTAACTAGCACAAGTTGTATATGTGCAATCAGATAAAGTGTGCCGTATGTGTATTAACAATTGTCGTGTTTTATATTCTCTTCCATCAGCACAGAAATGATCTGTTCCTTTGTTCGTTTTAACCTAATTTATCTATAAAATGCACGCGACAAAACCTGTTTTTCTTAAGTTCCTTCTTACTTCAGGCATTCTTTCTTTGATCCTTTTATTATTTTCATGGATTGCAACAAATTATAGCTTACTGAATTGGTCTATTCCATTTAAATTTACCTGTTCTGTTGTGTTATTCTTTTTTATGATCACATCTATATCAAACTTCATGATTCTTATAACAATAAAAAACAATTTTCATAAAATTATAATGGCATATATGACTTCGATTATAATAAAATTGGGCATTTATGGATTGGGGTTATTTGTTTTTGTTTCGCGATATAATTTACAAAAAAAAATCATAGTTGTTACATTCATGGTGTGTTATGTTTTATACACTCTTCTTGAAAAATACTTTCTTATTAATTCCCTGAAAAAACAAAATAACAGCTCTGCCTCTCAGCGAATCTGATATTCCTGTGATATTTTTAAATCAATTTTACTTAAAACTGTTTTTTTTTGTGGGAAATAACATACTTTTGCACGGATTTTATTTGCGCTGATAATGGGACGGTTCTCGTTGGTTAATATGTGGGTGTTTAGAAATTTTTTGGGGCTGTTTTGTTTTTTTTTAACTACTTCTCTGTATTCTTCTCCGGAATCTGATCAAGATGGGTTTCGCCCGGGAGAAATGATAATTCACCACATCCAGGATGCTCATGACTGGCACTTATTCACATGGAACGGTCATGAAATTTCCGTTCCATTACCTATCATCATTTATAGCAAGGATCGGGGTTTGGATGTGTTTTGTTCAAATAAATTTGAACAGGGCAAGACTTATCATGAATATGGGCTGGTACATAATAAAGTAATTGCTGTTGATAGAAATGGAGAGATTGATCAAAAAGCAACTGATAATCTTATTGATTTTTCAATTACAAAAAATGTGATTGCAATTTTTGCAAGTGTTATCATTCTATTATTTCTTTTTCTATCAATAGCAAAAAAGTATAAAAATAAAGAAGGCAAAGCCCCCAAACGAGTGCAATCATTATTAGAACCGGTGATTCTTTTTGTTCGTGACGATATTGCCAAACCAACCATCGGGAATAATCATTACAAAGGTTTTATGCCTTTTCTGCTTACGCTTTTCTTTTTTATTTGGATAAATAATTTATTAGGGTTGGTGCCAATAATGCCAGGGGGTGCGAATGTAATGGGAAATACTGCAGTATCCATTGTTCTAGCTGGCTTTACATTTATTCTTTCAATAATTAACAGCAAAAAAAACTTTTGGCGCCATACTTTTGCGATGCCCGGAATTCCTATTCCTATTCTATTTATTTTAACGCCTATTGAATTTGCTCAGATCTTTATTCGCCCAATTGTCTTAGTTGTTCGAATATTTGCAAATATTACTTCAGGACATATTGTGCTATTGGTTTTTTTTAGTCTTATCTTTATTTTTGGTGAGAATTCAGCTATAGCCGGTTTTGGGACTTCTATACCCGCTATTCTGTTTACGATTTTTATCAGTTTATTAGAATTAGTTGTAGGGGCAATTCAGGCGTATGTATTTACTTTGTTATCTTCAACATATTTTGGAATGGCTTTAGCCGAAAAACATTAATTAAAAATCATTGTTAAACAAATAAATAAATTAATCTATGGAAATTATAACAGTATTATTAGATGCTTCTGTTGCTCAGGCAGGAGCAGTAATTGGTGCCGGAATTGCAGCTTTAGGTGCAGGTGTCGGTATTGGTCGAATTGGAGGAAGCGCTCTAGAATCAATAGCACGTCAACCGGAAATGAAAGGAGATATTGCTGGAAACATGATTCTATCTGCTGCACTTGTTGAGGGTGTGGCTTTAGGTGCAGTGGCCCTGGGTTTTATTGTAGGATTAGGTTAATTGCTAATTATGGATCTTGTTAAACCGGATATTGGACTTCTTTTCTGGACATTGATCTCGTTCAGTTTGGTTCTTTTTATCTTGGGAAAATATGCGTGGAAACCCATTTTAAAAGCGATAAAAGCCCGTGAAGATACTATTGAACAGTCTCTGGAAGATGCTTATAAAGCTAAGCAACAAATAGCCAATATTAAGCTCGAGCATGAGAAAATGCTTGCAGAAGTACATCGGGAAAGAGAGCAAATGCTAAAAGAAACAGCAGCAGTTAAAGCTAAAATCATTGCTGATGCCAAAATCAAAGCACAACATGATGCAGATGGCATTATTAAATCAGCAAGAGAAGCCATTCATAACGAAAAACTGGCGGCTATAACCGATCTGAAGAATCAGGTTGCTTCTTTATCTATTGAAATTGCAGAAAAATTGCTTGATAATGAGCTTTCCTCTGTTGACAATCAAAAGAAGTTGATTAATTCTTTGTTAGAAGACATACATATAAACTAACATGAAAGGAATCAGAGTTGCAAGCAGATATGCCAAATCCCTGCTTGATATTTCTATAGAGTTTCAGAAACATAACGAAATTTATCGTGACGTGGAATTGATTTTAAAAACAATTCATTCTGCACATGACTTATCGTTATTGCTGAAGAGCCCTATTGTTAAATCTGATATTAAAATTACAGTCTTTCACAAATTATTTAGCAGTGTGATCAACAGCATCACTCTTTCTTTCATTAATATAATAATTAAAAAACACCGTGAAAATATTCTGGAAGATATTGCATCTGAGTTTATTCGACAGTATAAAAAACACATGCGCATAAATACTTTGCATGTTGCTTCTGCAATTAAATTAGATGCAACAGCATATAGCAAAATTATCAAATCCTTTAAAAGTGTTTATGACGGAGAGGTTGAAATGATTGAAAAAACCGATCCAAAAATAATAGGTGGTTTTGTCCTTCGGTTTGAAGATTTAGAATATAATGCAAGTATTCGTAATAGGTTAACCGAGTTTAAAAAAGAATTTGATAAAAATCTCTACATTAAAGATTTTTAAATTTATTGATATTATAAAAGATTATTCACATGACAAAAATTAAACCGGCAGAAGTTTCTGCTATTTTAAGACAACAACTTGCAGGGTACAGGTCAGAAACTGAACTTGAAGAAATAGGTACTGTCTTACAAGTTGGAGATGGAATAGCCCGTATTTATGGCTTAACCAATGTGCAATCGGGAGAGTTGGTTGAATTTGAAAATGGTTTGAAAAGTATAGCTCTCAACCTTGAAGAAGACAATGTTGGCGTTGTTTTATTAGGTCATGCACATGATATTAAGGAAGGGGATACTGTTAAACGCACCGGAATAATCGCTTCAATAAATGTAGGAGAGGGTTTGCTTGGAAGAGTTGTTGACACCCTAGGAAACCCCATCGATGGTAAGGGCCCAATAGAAGGCAAAACATATGAAATGCCACTTGAAAGAAAAGCCCCGGGTGTTATTTACAGACGACCGGTTAACGAACCGCTTCAGACCGGTATTAAAGCAATTGACTCTATGATCCCAATAGGAAGAGGACAGAGAGAATTGATCATTGGTGATAGACAGACAGGTAAATCAACCATTGCTATTGACACTATTATAAATCAAAAAGAGTTTTACGATAAAGGCGAACCTGTTTATTGCATCTATGTTGCAATTGGACAAAAAGGTTCAACCGTTGCAAGTGTGGCTAAAATTCTTGAGGAAAACGAAGCTCTGGCTTATACCACTATTGTTTCAGCGACTGCTTCTGATTCTGCCCCAATGCAATTTTATGCTCCGTTTGCCGGAGCTGCAGTTGGTGAGTTTTTCAGAGATACAGGCCGTGCTGCACTAATTGTTTATGATGACTTATCAAAGCAAGCTGTTGCATACCGTGAAGTTTCTTTATTATTAAGAAGACCTCCTGGCAGAGAAGCATACCCTGGCGATGTTTTTTACCTGCATTCCAGACTATTAGAGAGGGCTGCAAAAATAAATAACACGGATGAAATTGCACAACAGATGAACGATCTTCCTCCTTCAATTAATAATATTGTCAAAGGAGGAGGATCTCTAACCGCATTGCCAATCATTGAAACTCAAGCCGGTGATGTGTCTGCGTATATTCCTACAAATGTTATCTCTATCACAGATGGGCAGATATTTCTTGAATCAACGTTGTTTAACTCCGGCATCAGGCCTGCAATTAATGTGGGTATATCTGTGTCCCGCGTTGGTGGTGCTGCTCAAATTAAGTCGATGAAAAAAGTTGCCGGAACATTGAAATTGGATCAGGCTCAATTCAGAGAACTGGAGGCTTTTTCAAAATTTGGTTCAGATTTAGATGCTGCCACCCTGGCTGTACTTAATAAAGGTAGAAGGAATGTCGAAATTCTGAAGCAAAATCAAAATACCCCTATGCGAATTGCAGAGCAAATCGCAATCATTTATTGTGGAATCAAAGGATTGCTACTGAATGTACCCTTATCAGAAATTAAAACTTTTGAAAAAGATTATCTTATGTTGTTACATTCAAGCCATCAGGATATGCTCGATGAAATTGGCACCGGTAAATTATCGGATAAAAGTATCAAAATATTAGAGGATGTATGTGGCAGTCTGACATCTAAGTTCAACTCATAATAGTCCGCTTAATGGCGAACCTAAAATTAATAAGAAATCGAATTGTATCCGTTAATTCAACAATGCAGATTACTTCTGCAATGAAAATGGTTTCTGCTGCAAAGCTTAGAAAAGCACAGGATGCAATTATAAAATTGAGACCCTATGCAAATAAGTTGAATGAAATACTATCACATCTTTCTGGCAGTCTTGACTCAACTGAAGGGTGGTTCTCGGAACAACGAGATGTAAAGAGCGTTCTCATTATTGCCCTTACCTCTAATCGTGGATTATGTGGAGCATTTAACACTTCTATAATAAAAAAAGTTGAGCAGTTAATAAATAAAGATTTTTACGATTGCAATGTCACAGTTCTTCCATCGGGCAAAAAGGCAGAAGACCATTTCAAAAAGACCGAATATTTTATTAAAGGCGTCAATCTCCCTCGCAATATGAACGAAATCTGGGATAATCTGACGTTCAACAATGTTTCCGGTAAGGCTGAAAAACTCATGACTGTTTTTAAAGAAAAGGAGTTTGATAAAATATTATTGGTTTATAATCAATTTAAAAATGCTGCAGTTCATTTGTTAACAGTTGAGCAACTTTTGCCTGTTCTACCGAAAAGTGTAGGTGATGAAACTGTCCCACATCATTATTCAAACGATTACATTTTTGAACCGGGAAAGATTGAAATAATTACTGATTTAATTCCACGTTCTCTTAAAATTCAATTCTATAAAGCCTATCTCGATTCATTTGCTGCAGAGCATGGAGCTCGTATGACAGCAATGCACAAGGCCACTGATAATGCCACTGAAATGATTAAGGAGCTTAAACTATTTTACAACAAAGCCCGACAAGCTGCAATTACGGGTGAGATTCTTGAAATTGTTAGCGGGGCAGAAGCTCTTAACAATTAATCTGACAAACAGACCCTCTATCTCTTTGGATTTTCTATTGTGTTAATTTTTAGCCGTATTTTGTCGGATTATTGATAAAAACCCGATTAGTAATTTTGTTACAATCTCTATTACGAATGACACTTTTTAGAAACAATTATTTCAAATTACTTCTCGCAGTAGCACTATTTATTGGCGCCTTTATTCTCGATGAGAGTAATTTATTTGATATTAAAATTCAGGATGTTGCTGCAAGATTTGAACATACACTCTGGAAAAAAGAAAAGTTGATAACTAATGAGATTCAGTTATTATCTGCTTATGTTGATGGTTGGGATAAATCCTTAAAGTTAAAAAACTCCACCGAACTTTACTCTCTGGCAACAAACGAAGATTTATACATCTATATATTCAGAGACGATACGCTTGTATTCTGGTCAACGAATAATGTGCCCATTGAGGTAATCAAGCATAAGCCGGTGGCAAATCATCGTTTTCAAAAATTACAAAATGGATGGTATGAAACATTGAGTTCCAGAATTGGGAATTATGAGATAGTAGGATTGGTATTAATAAAACATGAATATCTCTATGAGAACAAGCATCTGCAAAATGTTTTCCAAGACGATTTTCCGAATGGTAAATCAATAAGAATTGCTTCTGATAGCGATATAAATACTCAAATTATCAGAACGGCTGATGGAATTCCATTGTTTTCAATAAGCTGCAAATCTAACCCTGATGAATTTAATATTAAGTTGTTCATTGTCAACGTCATTAATATAATTGCTATTTTATTGATCCTGGTTTTTCTAAAAAATTCTATCCTGCGATTTGACAACAAACGTAACCGCATTTTGTCCGTGTTATTTTTTTGCGCCATTCTGATTTCCCTTAGAGTATTTTTATTGATTTTTAATCTCCCTGCCTCCTTTTATGAATTAGAAATATTTAATCCTGAACACTTTGCAGCATCTGCTATTTCGCCTTCCATTGGCGATCTTTTCATAAACATTCTTTTGATTTTGTACTGTGTTTATCTTTTAAAAAACAACATACCAGCGGAAAGGCTCTATTCGCCAAAAGCATCTTTACGATTCTTAGTCAATTCATCTTTGTTATGTCTTATTTACGGTTTTGCTCTTTTAATAGAGTCCCAGATCAGAGGGCTTGTGGAAGATTCAAACATCTCGTTTGATGTAAACAATCTGTTTAACTTGAATCTCTATAGTTACACGGGAATTGTAATAACATGCATGCTGTTTTTCACTATTTTTTTTATAGTAGATAAAAGCGTTGAGATTATTAAAAAGATAAATGATCGTCTAAAAGAGGTTTTAATAAGTTTTGTTCTAATAACTGCACTATATGCTTTACACTCTTTGTTTGAACTCAATGTAGAGTTTGTTCATTTTTTATGGCCAATCATTGTTTTGGGTATTATTTTTATGGTTCATTACAAAAACAGTAAGAATTATTCATTTATAAATATTCTCTTAATTCTTGCTGTTTTTTCGGTTTTAGCTTCATATTATTTCACAAAATTTATTGATATAAAGGAACATTCTGCTAGAATTATTCGAGCACAAGAGTTATCAAATAACGAAGATCCCTTGCTGGAGCTTTCGTTTAAAGAAATTAAAAATGGACTTTGTAACGATTCGTTTATAAAGAGCATTCTCTCTGATACTTCTAATATCAACAAAGCAACTCTTGATAATTATCTGGTAGAGCATTACTTCACTGGTTACTTCTCCCGTTTTGATATAAGAACTTTTAGTATAAGTGGAATATCTGACCTTTCTTCGGCAAATTCAAGCAGTAATATTGGAAGTGTTTTATCGTTAGAAAATACCATCAATAATTATGGAAGGTCTGTTTCTGATAGTGTATTATTCTATATTGACAAGCCTGGGGAAAACACAACTTATTTAGCGGATATTACATACAAAGATAGTCTATCTGGTAATGAACTTGGAGAAATATTTATAATAATACAATCCCAATTGTTGCAGGACGATCCCGGGTTTCCTGATTTGTTGATCGATCGGAGTACATCTGATAAAGAGGATATCGGTGATTATTCTTTTGCCCGTTATCAAAATGGAAAATTAATAAATCAACATGGGCGTTTCTCTTTTAGTTATTTAAAATCTGGATGGATGGATATTAAAAGCACAAGCGGATTTGTTAACCGTGGTGGATACAGCCATTTTTTACTAAAAAGTTCACCGGGAAGTTTTGTGATATTAAGCAAACATGTACCCGGATTCATTTCGTCCGTTACCACATTTTCATACTTATTCGCTTTTTACAGTATCCTGCTGCTTTTATTTGTTTTAGCGCGTAATATGTCATTGAGCTATGGAAATAATTTTTTTAATATCAACCGCAAGATTCAATTCCTGCTTATTGTGATTATCCTGACCTCAACAGTTCTTTTTGGTTTAGGCACTACATACTTTATTAAAAAACAATATGATGATAAAAACAATAAGAGCATTAGCGAAAGAATGAGATCTGTACTAATTGAAGTAAAACACAAACTCAATGACAAGGATGATTTATCTGATGTCTCTCCTGAATATTTATCAAATATATTAAGTAAATTTTCAAATGTCTTTTTTACAGATATTAATCTTTACAACCCGAATGGGTTACTCATAGCTTCCTCAAGAATGGAGATTTTTAAAAAAGGGCTTACATCTGAATTAATGGATCCGGTAGCTTATAAAACTATTAAGAACAACCATAAAAGCTCATACGTCCACCGGGAATCTATTGGCGGCTTGCAATATTTGTCAGCATATGCTCCTTTCTCAAACAAATACGGTCAAATTATTGCATATTTAAATCTCCCTTACTTTTCGAAACAAGATGTTATTGAAAAGGAAATCTCGTCCTTCCTGATTGCACTAATAAATATTTATGTATTCCTGTTTGCACTTTCAGTTATTGCAGCATTGTTAATCTCCGGTTTTGTTACCATGCCTTTACGTAAATTACATGATATGCTGAGCAATATTGAATTGGGCAAATCAAATGTCCAGATACAATACAATAAAAATGATGAAATTGGACAGCTTGTAAAAGTTTATAACGAAAAGGTGGTTGAACTTCAAAAAAATGTTGAACTGCTGGCTAAAACAGAAAGAGAGAGTGCCTGGCGCGATATGGCAAAGCAGGTAGCACATGAAATTAAAAACCCCCTCACTCCAATGAAATTAAGTATTCAACATCTGATCAGATTGTCTTCAAAACAAAAGCCTGTTCCAAATGATGAAATCGTTAAATTTAGCAATAACGTAATAAATCAGATCAACTCTTTAAGCCAAATAGCTGATGAATTCTCTCATTTTGCAAAAATGCCATCTGCTAAGTTTAAAGACCTTAATCTCTACACATCAACGCTCTCAGCAGTAAACTTATTTGACACAACCAATAACATCTCGCTTAAATTTATATCTTTTAATAAGAATATAATGATTTATGGGGATAAGGATCAGATCAGCCGGATAATAATCAATCTTATTAAAAATGCAATTCAATCCATCCCAGCATTAAAATCAGGAATCGTTGAGGTTAAATTATATGAAGACAACTATGGTAACGCAATTCTAAGTGTGGCTGACAATGGTGTTGGAATCCCTGATGAAGATAAGGATAACATATTTATTCCAAACTTCACAACAAAAACGACCGGTATGGGAATGGGGTTGGCAATATTAAAAACACTAGTTGAAAACCATAGAGGAAAAGTATGGTTTGAGTCAACTATAAATAAGGGCACCACTTTTTATGTAAGCATCCCAAAACTCCTTTGATTACAATTGTTTTTTGGTTATGATCTTATAACTTTGCTTGATAGCAATAAAACAAGATAATGGAATATCAAAACATCAAAATACAAAAAGATTCTCCGGTGTTTATAATCACTATCAACAGAGAGGACAAATTAAATGCATTGAATAAATTAACTCTTTCTGAGATCGGTATGGCAATTTGCGAAGCTGAAAACGATGAGACAATTGGAGGTTTAATAATCACAGGTGCCGGCAAGAAAGCTTTTGCGGCTGGAGCTGATATCTCTGAATTTAAAAACATGAATGTTGAGAACGGAAGATCGTTTGCAGCAAACGGGCATAAGATAATGAACAAAATAGAAAACTGTTCAAAACCGATTATAGGCGCAGTGAATGGTTACGCGCTTGGTGGCGGATGTGAACTTGCTATGGCTTGCCATTTACGAATAACATCCCCTAATGCCATTTTTGGACAACCAGAGGCAAATCTTGGCTTGATTCCGGGTTATGGAGGCACACAGCGTTTGATACAATATTTAGGGAAAGCAAAAGCTGTTGAGCTTTTGATGACTACTGATAATATTAATGCAGAAGATGCTTTACAATTAGGTCTTGTAAATCATGTTGTGCCTTTTGAAAATCTTATTCCTAAATGCAAAGAAGTTTTAGAAAAAATTGCTTCAAAATCACCCTTGGCAATAGCAAAGATTATTCGATGTGCAAATGCTTATTTTGCTTCAGATGTTGATGCATTTAAAACTGAGGTGGAGGAATTTGGCAATTGTTTCGGAACAGAAGATTACAAAGAGGGGGTTTCTGCTTTTTTAGAAAAGAGAAAAGCTGTATTCTCAGGAAAGTAATATATTCCTTATAATCCTGATCTCAAAATAAATGAGGAAACATAATTGAACCCATTAAAAAAACTGGCTGGGCAAACTGCCATTTATGGCATAAGTAGCATAATTGGCCGTCTTATCAATTATTTGCTGGTACCTCTGTATACCCGAATTTTCTCTACCGATCAGTATGGCATAGTAACTGAGATGTATGCTTACGTATCTTTTTTGATTATTATCCTAACATACGGGATGGAGACGGCTTTTTTCAAATTCTCAGTAGAGGAAAAAGATAGCCATAAAGTATTTAGCACCAGTATTGTTTCAATATTTTCAACCACCATTCTATTTATTCTGGTTTGTATATTATACTCTACTCCAATAGGAAACTATCTCGGCTATTCTAATCATACCGAATATGTGAAGTGGTTTGCTTTGATAATTGGCTTTGATGCATTAAGCGCTATCCCTTTAGCTAAATTGAGAGCACTGAACAGAGCTGGTTATTTCATGTGGGTAAACCTGGCAAATGTTGGTGTTAATATTGCTTTGAATTTTTTCTTCCTTGTTTACTGCAAGCATGTTTATGACTCTTCAAATACTGGAACGAATTGGATCATCAATACCTGTTACAACCCGGAAATAGGGGTTGGATATGTCTTTATCTCAAATTTAATTGCCAGCACTGTTAAGTTGCTTTTACTAAGTCCTGTTTTTTTTAGAACCCGTTTTTATCCGGATTTAAAACTACTAAGAAAAATGCTCATTTATGCCATCCCTCTATTATTAGGAGGGCTTGCTGGTATAATCAATGAAACCGCTGACAGGGTGATGCTTAAACATCTTCTCCCTCTAAGCGAAAAAGAAACATTAACCCAATTAGGAATTTATGGCGCTTGTTATAAAATCTCAATATTGATGACCTTATTTATACAAGCCTTTCGCTTTGCTGCTGAACCATTTTTCTTTTCTAAACAAAAGGAGTCGGGCGCAAAAAGATTATATGCTACCGTTATGAATTATTTTGTTGCAATATGTTCGATTCTTTTTTTAGGTATTATGCTTTATATTGATGTTGTAATGCGCTTGATAGGAGAGGAGTTCCGGACTGGCATTGGCATTGTTCCTGTTTTGTTGATGGCAAATCTTTTTCTAGGCATAGTGTTCAATTTTTCCATTTGGTATAAGCTAACAGGTAAAACTATTTATGGGGCTTATCTTGCCTTGTTTGGCGCTTCAATTACTATTGTTCTCAATTATATTTGGATACCGCAAATTGGTTATGTCGGATCTGCTTATGCCACTTTGATCTGTTATGCTTCAATAGCTGTTTTATCATATATTCTAAGCCGTAAACATTTCGCTGTTGATTATAATTTGTTAAAAATTGTTACATATCCATTTTCTGCATTTATCTTGTACTATTTTAGCAATAATTTTATCGCAATGGATGGAAGTTTAAAATATTTTTTGAATTCACTGTTATTTATTGCTTTCGTTATAGGAGTTGTTTTAATAGAAAAGCCAACTAAATTCGCTGTGCTGAATAAAAATAATTAAAAAATGAAAATCAAAATTGTTAATCACTCCAATCATCTGCTTCCAGAATATAGCACGCTTTTATCGGCTGGGATGGATTTAAGAGCCAATCTGGAACAACCTGTGCTTCTCAGACCTTTTTCACGAAAGCTGGTTCCAACCGGATTATTTATAGAGTTGCCAATAGGTTATGAAGCGCAAATCAGACCAAGAAGTGGTCTTGCAATAAAAAAAGGAATCTCTATCGTCAATACGCCAGGAACTATTGATGCCGATTATAGGGGTGAAATCAATATTATTCTTATCAATCTTTCTGATGAAGATGTTATAATAGAAAATGGCGAAAGAATAGCGCAAATGGTAATCTCAAGATTTGAAAAAGTACAATGGGAAGAAGTAGCAGAATTGTCAGAAACAGAAAGGGGATCTGGTGGTTTTGGTCATACAGGCATTAAATAAACAGGATAAATGAAAATAATAATTCCAATGGCCGGAATGGGAAAGAGAATGCGTCCCCATACTCTTACAGTTCCCAAACCTCTGCTTCCTATTGCTGGTAAGCCTATGGTATATCACATAGTAAACGAATTGTCGCACAACCTGGAAGAACCAATTGAAGAGGTTTGTTTTATTATAGGTCGTTTTGGGGAATCCGCAGAACATCAATTATTGGAAATAACTGAAGGATTAAAAATAAAAGGAAAAATATCTTATCAGGACAATCCCATAGGAACAGCAGATGCTATTTTATGCGCTAACAACTCTCTGAATGGCCCAGTTATTATTGTTTTTGCAGACACGTTGTTCAAGGCAAGATTTAGCATCCCCCCGGAACCTGATGCAATCATATGGGTTTATCCGGTCAAAGACCCTTCTGAATTTGGAGTAGTTAAAACGGGAGAGAGTGGCCTAATAACAGATTTTGTTGAAAAACCCTCCAAATTTGTCTCTAATATGGCAATTACAGGTATTTATTATTTCCGCGATGGTAAAAACCTGAGAAAAGAATTACAGTATCTTAAAGATAACAATATTGTTAAAAAAGGTGAGTACCAGTTGACTGATGCTTTGGAAAACATGAAAAACAAGGGCATTAAATTTATGCCGCATAAGATAGACGAATGGTTAGATTGTGGTAATGTTCATTCTACAATTGATACAAATAGAAAGATTCTTGAGTTTAATAAAAACATACTTCAAAACACTGCAATTTCAGAGAATAGTGAAATTATTGCGCCTGTTTATTTGGGCACCGGTGTTAAGATCACTAATTCATCAGTTGGCCCTTATGTGTCTATAGGGGAAAATACAGAGGTAAAGAATTCCATTATAACCAACAGTATCATACAAACCAATTGCCAGGTCGTTAATGCTAATTTAAAAGACTCCATGATTGGTAATTTTGTGCAATTTGATGGAGGCTCTCATCCTTCAACAGAATATAATATTAGTCTCGGAGATTATTCTAATTTAATATGCCGGTAAAATCAACTTTTACTCTATTTCTTACCTCAGTGGCACTACTGTTTAATAGCTGTAAGCCTTTGTCGATAGTGACGGAAAATCACAATAACCTAACAGACCAACCTGTTCACTACTCTGAAAAAGAAGAAATTAACTTAAAAAAGAATTTTTATAATGGAACAAAGGAGCGTTTGCTTGGAAATTATGAACTTGCAACCAAATATTTCGAAAATTGTCTAAAAATTGATAAGTACCATGCGGCATCATTATATGAACTGGCAAGAATTAATGACTATCAAAAAAATTATGAAGGAGCACTTGCCTATAGTAAATTGGCGTCTGATGTTTGTGGTGATAATGATTGGTTAATAGAATATTACGCTGAAATTCTTGAGAAAAACAACAAATATTCTCAGGCCATTAAAATTTATAATAACTTGTTGGATCAATCTCCAAACAATTTAGAATTACTATATCATCTCATCAATGTACTTCTTCAGAAAAACGACCTGAAAGAAGCTATAGAAATATTTAACAGGGTTGAAAATATTGTTGGTTTTGATCCTTCTATTTCTCTACAACGTGAACGAATTTATATTCAGTTAGGCGATTTTGATTCTGCTATAAAAGAGTTAAAAATGCTAATCGTCAATGACCCTGAAGAATCGAGATATTACGGAATGCTTGGAGAATTGTATCAAATGAAAGGAAACGAAACTGAAGCCTATCAAACATATCTCCAGCTTTTGAAATTAGATCCCGACAATCCATATATTCACTTATCCCTTTCGGATTATTATCAGAAGATTGGAAATGAAGAAAAGGCATTTCAAGAACATAAAAAAGCATTTGAGAATGAAAGGCTAGATCTCAATACTAAGATTAGTATATTATTAGGATATTACAGAATGTCGCAACCGGACAATGACCGGGATTATCAGGGTATGGGTTTTGAATTATGTGCTATTCTCTTGAAGACGAATCCAAATGACCCAAAAACACATGCTATTTATGGTGATTTTCTTAACATGGAGGAAGGTCGTGTGGGTGAAGCACTTGATGAATATAAAAAAGCCCTGGAGCTAGATAAAACCAATTTCATAATCTGGAATCAGGTTTTAATTATTGAATCGGAGTTAAATCTTTATGAGGATATGTTAAACAAAAGCAATGAGGCATTGTCTTTGTTCCCAAATCAGCCTTCTTTTTACCTGTTTAATGGTGTTGCCAACTTACAAAATAAAAATCTTCAACAAGCTATAAAGTCCTTAACCATCGGGAAGAACTTGGTAATTGACAATAATTCATTGCTAGGTCAATTTTATTCTAACCTTGGTGATGCTTATCATGAATCAAATAATGATTCTGCTTCTGATAGAGCTTACGAAGACGCATTGAAGATTGATCCAAATAATAGCTATGTTCTTAATAATTATAGCTACTATTTGTCTCTGCGAGGTATCAACCTGGACAGAGCCGAAGAAATGGCAAGAACTGCTAATAGCCTTCAACCTGATTCACCTTCATATCAAGATACATATGGATGGATACTTTTTCAGATGGGTAAATATGAGCAAGCAAAAGAATGGATTTATAAAGCCATAAATAACGGTGGTAAATCCAGTGGTGTTATATTAGAACATTATGGAGATGTGCTTTTTAAACTTGGAGACAAAGAGGGATGCTTAAAGTATTGGGGGGAAGCATTAAAGACCGGTTTTGAATCTGAAAGTTTGAAATTAAAAATTGAACAAATTATAAACAAAAAGTAGTCCGTTGAGATTTAAGGGTTATTTCGTATTTGTGGTGGTGGTCATAACACTCCTCTCATGCCATTCAAAAAAAGTTATTGTTGATAATAAACGCCCTTCAGGAAATAAAAGTCCAAAACATTTATTGGAAAAACTAAAAGCAAATGAATTTCAGTGCAAGACTTTGTCTATAAAATCATCTGTGTATATTAATATAGGTGGTAATAGTAATTCTTTCAAAGCTTATTTACGTTTAAGAAAAGATAGTACTATTTGGGTTTCAATTACTTCTATACTTGGAATAGAGATGTCCAGGATATTAATAACAAGAGATTCTGTGTGGTTAATGAATCGTCCAGAAAGTACATATTTCGTTGGGAACTTTGATTATCTAAGTTCTTTTTTTAATGCCGATATTGATTTTGATTTTATTCAGTCTTTACTGTTGGGAAACAATATTGGAATAAGTGAAGTGGATAAATTAAAGTCCTCTATTGATCATGGACAATTTTTACTGAGCAGCTGTAAAAAAAGAAAACTAAAAAAAGCATTAGATAAACCTGAAAAAGCGTATGATATCATTTATAGCAACTGGATAAATCAAAATGATTATAGGATATCCAAATTTTTAATTAGTGATTTTATCAAAAATCAATCACTTTTTGCAGAATTTAATGATTACAAAAAAATTGGTATTGGTTTGCTACCTCATTCAATAGTTGTTAAAATAAAATCTGATAAAAACCTTGAATTAAAAGTAAGCTATTCAAAGGTTAATATAGATAAACAGCTGACCTATCCTTTTAACATCCCATCTAAGTACACACAAATAAATGAGAATAGAAAAAGCAACTAATAAAACTAAGATTGTTATTCTTATCTTTTTGGGACTGTTTTCTTTTATTGCTGTATTATCTCAATCTAAGAGTGATTTAGAAAAGCAAAAAGAGCTGCTTCAGAAAGATATATCTTATAAAAACAGCATTCTGAAGCAAACAAAAAAAAACCAACAACTTTCCTCAATTCAGTTAGTTGTATTAGAGAAAAAAATCATTAGTAGAAAAAATTTAATTTCCAATATACAGGCCCAATTAAGATTGTCAACAAAAAAATTAGAAAATAACCGTGCTTTAATTGAGTCGTTGCAAGAAGATATACAGGAATTAAAAGCAGATTATGCTAAAATGATCTATTATGCTTTTCGAAACCGGAATTCATATGATAGGTTAATGTTTATTTTTTCATCAGATGATTTTAACCAGGCATATAGGAGGCTTCGTTACATTCAACTATATTCTGCTTATCGTGAAGAACAGGCAAAAATGATCCAAAAAACCCAGGAAATGCTTCAAAAAAAAGTGATTGAGTTAGAATCTGATAGAAACGAAAAAGAAAGATTATTGGGAATAGAGCGCAACGAAAAGGGACTGTTAACACATGAAATTACCGAACAGAAAAACACATATAATTCCTTGATTAAAAAAGAGGAGTACTTAAAAAAAGAAATTGAGAAAAATCAATTAAAAGCCAAAAAACTTCAAAAAGAAATTGAGAAAATAATAGCAGAAGAATTAATATCAAAAGGAAAAAACTTTTTCTCTTTGACTCCGGAGTCAAAGTTGCTTTCTAAATCTTTCAGCTCCAACAAAGGAAAACTACCGTGGCCTGTAAAAAAAGGAGTAATTACCGAGTATTTTGGGGAACATTCACATCCAGTATTAAAGCAAATCATTGTTAATAATAACGGTATCAACATCAGCACATCTAAAGGTAGCTCTGCAAGAGCTGTTTTTGAGGGAGTAGTCTCCGGAATCGTGATACTGCCTGGTGCAGGCAAGGCGGTAATGATACGACATGGTGAGTATATAAGCATATACTCAAACCTGGAAAATGTCGACTTGATTAAAGGACAACATGTTTCTACAAAACAAGTTGTTGGAAAAATTTTAACAGATCGTTCGACAGGTAAAACTACTCTTCATTTTGAATTGTGGAAAGGCCAAACAATTCTTAATCCTTCTCCCTGGTTATATAGGAGTCGTTGATATTATTGAGTTTTGCTAACTTTGCTTTTCAAATTAGTATAATATGAATCACGCTATTATTCTTTGGGCTATAGGCCCTACTGAAATCATCATTATTTTAGTCATAATATTATTGCTTTTTGGTGGGAAAAAAATTCCTGAATTGATGAAGGGTTTAGGTAAGGGTATTAAAGAATTTAAAGATGCCTCTAAAGGAGATCCTTCATCTAAACAAAAAGACAAAAAAGAATAATGATCCCTTAATACTTAGTTTATTGGTTAACTACCTCGCTTTGTTCTGGAAAAAAGTTAATAATACTTAACATAATAATAATGTTCTTTATAAATATGTTGAAGAAAATAAGTTTTACTAATTAATTATTCTGTTTTGAACTTTTGTTTTTTTGAACTTTTAAAGAGTTTTAAGTCTTTTAATAGAATGCTATGTTTTTATTTCCTTTTTTTCTTATTTGCAATCTGCTCGTTTAATTTATCCGCCCAACAATCTTTAGATTCATCTATAACTGATTCCTCTATTCTTGTTCCTGACGATCCAATATTAGCTTCCATAAATAAAGCTTTTGATTCTGGTTTTATTGATTTTTACCAACCTTTTTGTGATTCTTCAAAACTACGCTCTTACAATTTTTCTTATGACAGTGTTCCTGTTCCTTCTGATAGCTTAATAATGTCCCGCCTTGCAGTATTAGATACAAAGTCTCCATTTCATATTGTTTATAATGAATCCGTTAAAAACTGGATTGCGCTCTATGTTATTAAAAAAAGAAGGTTTTCATCCCGTATTTTAGGTCTCTCCTTCACCTACTGCCCTATAATAGAACAATTATTGGATAAATATGATTTGCCACTTGAGTTGAAAAATTTAGTAATTGTAGAATCTGCCTTTAATCCTATGGCTAGATCCAGATCTGGTGCAGTAGGGTTATGGCAATTTGTTTATAATACAGGTAAGCTGATGGGATTGCAAATTGATAGTTATATTGATGAAAGGAGAGATGTTTATAAATCAACCCGGGCAGCTTGTGAATATTTCTCATACCTCTACAATATCTATAATAACTGGGAGTTAGTTCTAGCTGCTTATAATTGCGGTCCTGGGAATGTTAACCGTGCATTGAGAAAATCTGAAGGAAAAACCAACTATTGGGATATCTGGCCCTTTTTACCTAAAGAAACTCGTGGATATGTTCCTGCTTTTTTTGCCGCTAACTACCTTATGGCATATTATGAGGATCACAACTTATGTCCCTCTGTTCCGAAGTTAAATTTCTTTGATTTTGATACGGTATATGTTCACAAAACAACTTCGCTTAGCACATTAGCAACTGTTCTGGAAATTCCTTTAGAAGATATGGAGTATTTGAATCCTTCTTATAAAAGAGATGTTATACCAGTAATTGATAAGCCTGCATTGCTTTGTCTGCCGAAAGATAAAAAAGGTTTATTTATCACAAATGAAACAGCTATTTATAACATCAATAAAGATACACTTAATAGTGTTTTTAACAGCAAACAACAAATTATTAGAAAAACTCATATAGTACGAAGTGGGCAATATTTAGGCCATATTGCTAAAAAATATCATTGCTCTATAGCAGACATTAAAGATTGGAATGGTTTACGAAGTACTATTATTTATCCAGGCCAACGATTGATTATATATGTTCCCTCTAAAATCTCAGATGCTGAAAAAACAAATAATCACAAAACAAATGCATTACACAAACAAAAAAACAATGGTTCTTCTTATCAATATTATACTATTCAAAAAGGAGATACATTATGGGATATAGCTAAATCACTTGGTGTTTCTATTGATAATATAATATATCTTAATAAAGGTATTGATGAAAAAAATCTTAAACCTGGAACCAAAATTAAAATCAGATCAGAAGGCTAATAAACTCATTGTAGTAGGTTTATTTTCATTGCTGCTCTTTTTATCCTGCAAAAATTCTAACAAAGTTGATTTACCTAAGTTTTCTGGTAATGCAAATGAAGTTGTTATTGTTATTGATAATCAACTATGGAATTCTATACCAGGAAAATTAATCCGGGATCTTCTATCTTCTGCACAGTATGGTCTTCCACAAAAGGAACCTAAGTTTGATCTTGTCAAAATTTCACCTTCAAGTTTTTCCAGTATATTTAAAATTCACCGAAACCTGCTTTTGGTAGATATCTCTTCTAAACACAAGGTGTCTTCTATTTCTTTTAAAAACAGTGTTTGGAGTAGAGGACAGTTAGTTATTCAATTATTAAGTCCTGATGTTACTTCTTTTGATTCCTTATTTAAAGTAAATTCTCTAAAAATTTTACAACTATATTTAAATAAAGAACTTGGTCGCATTATTAGTACTAATAAAAATCTTGGCAATAAGCCTTTGGTGAATTCTATTTCTTCCAAATACATGATACAATTAGCTGTTCCCAAGCAGTTTGATTTATCGATTTCAACTTCTGATTTTTTTTTGCTACATAGAGAACAATTTATAAAGGACGGAGGTCTTCAACACCAAGTGAGTCAGGGAGTTTTTTATACGGATTATCCATATTCTGATACAAGCGATTTCTCTATTAATAATCTTCTTAAAAAAAGAGACTCCATTACTTCTGTTTTTATAGAGGGACCTTCAAAAAATTCTCACATGCAGGTGTCTCATCGATTTATTGAACCTAAATCATATAAAATTCTTTTTAGAAACTATTTTGCAATAGAAATACGTGGTTTATGGAGAATTGAGGGAGATTATCTTGGTGGGCCTTTTTACGAATTAAACATACTTGATGAGAAAAAAGAAAAAATCCACTGTATAGATTGTTATGTTTTTGCTCCTCATTTTAATAAAAGAGATTATTTAAGAGAGGTTGAAGCTATTGTTAAATCATTTGATTTTACTAAAAAATAGATATTTTTTTTACCCTTTTTTCATGTCTTCCTCCTTCAAAGTTTGAATTTAAAAAAAATTTAACTATTTCAAATGCTTTTTTTTTGTCTATAAATCTTGCTGGTAATGCAAGAACATTGGCATCATTATGTTTTCTTGCTAAATCTGCTATCTCTACATTCCAGCATAAAGCAGATCTCACATTTTTATGCTTATTTATTGCCATATTTATGCCATTACCTGACCCACAAACAACTATTCCATAATCACATTTATAGTTTTCTATTAATTCTGCTACCGCATGACCATAATCAGGATAATCACAGCTTTCTTCACTATTACAACCAACATCAATGCATTTTATATTCCTTTTTTTTAATCTTTCTTTCAAATATACTTTCAGCTTATAACCAGCGTGATCATTTCCTACTCCTATAGTTAAATTTTTATTTTCACTTTTTTTATTCATTAATTTTTGTGTTTATATTTTTCAACATTATTGTGTTATTTTAATAAAATTGTGTTAATGCTTTTTTAGAAACTTTATTTTTTTATTTTAATTCCTTTATTCTTAAAAAAATACTTTTTTTCACCAATCATTTTCATTAAAACTTCTTACTCATTTTTAATTTTTTTTTAACTTTTATTTCATTTATTGCATGCATGTTTTTTTCTACAAATACTTGTATTAACACTTGTTCAATATAATATAATAATCTCTTTTTTAAATAGATAAATTATAAAATTTTGTTATTATTTTGTTATTATTTTTATCACATAAATATCTAAATTAATTTATAAACTATTTCAACGTGTATATATTAACAAATATATTTAAATATATATTATTATTATATGTGTTCCTGTTAATTTCATTGAGTCATTATTCTGTCTATGCTCAAAGCAATGAAATAAATCCAAATGGATACAATGTTTTCTACTATGAAAACAATAATAAATCAAGTGAGGGCACAATGAAAGATGGAAAACCTGAAGGCTATTGGAAAACATACTATGAAGATGAAGTAATTAAATCAGAAGGAAACAGAGTTAACCATCTTTTAGACAGCATTTGGAAATTTTACTCTAAAAAAGGAATATTGATAAAAGAAATACCTTATAAAAATGATAAAAAAAATGGATATTTAATTACTTATAACGATGAAGGATTTATTATTAGCAGAGAAAATTTCATTGATGATGTAAGGGATGGAAATTCATACTATTACTATAAAAATTCTGATAAGTTAAAAGAAAAAAAACACTTCACTAAAAATAAGGAAGATGGAAAATCTTATGAATATGATAAAGAAGGAAATATTATTACCATAACGACTTATAACAACGGCTTTGTACAGAGAAAAGAACAAATAAACAGAAGGGATACAAAAGGTTTAAAACAAGGAGTATGGAAATGGTTTTGGGAAGGTAGCGATGAAATTATAAAGCTAGAAGGAAGATATAAAGATGATAAGAAAAACGGGTATTTTTCAGAATATGATAAAAAAGGGAAATTGCTTTGGACCACTAAATACGAAAACGATAAAGCAATAACAGAATTTGAAGAATTAGAGAATATAGAAATAAGAAATACATTTTACAGTAGTGGAAAGATTAGAACAACTGGCAGCTACAAGAATAACAAACCTGAAGGAGTAACACGCGAGTACAATGAACAAGGAAATATTATAAATTCTTGGATTTATAAAGACGGTTTTTTGTTGGGGGAAGGTATATTAAATGAAGAAGGAATGAAAGTTGGCTTTTGGAAAGAGTATTATAAAGATGGAAGTATAAAAGCAGAAGGGGAATACAAGAATGGACTAAGAATTGGAAAATGGACATACTATCATAAAAACAAACATATATCTCAAACAGGAAATTACGGCAATGGAGAAAAACCGTATGGTGAATGGATATGGTATTACCCAAATGACACTATGAGAAGAATAGAAAATTTCAGAAAAGGACTTGAAGAAGGACTCATGGTAGAATACAGTGATAGTGGAAAAATAATAACAAAAGGAAATTTTATAGAGGGAGAAAGAGAAGGAGACTGGTTTTATGAAATAGGAGACCATATGGAGAAGGGAAGTTATAAAAACGGATTAATGGATGGAGAGTGGGTATTTTATTATAAAAATAATAATAAAAGTTTTAAGGGCAATTATATTATGGGAGTACCTGATGGAGAACATGTATATTATTATCCAAATGGAAAAGTAATGCTTGAAGGAAAATATGTTGCAGGTTTAAAGGAAAGAGATTGGAGAAGATACAATAAATTTGGAGAAATTATACTTACAATAAAATATAAAAAAGGAATTGAAAAAAAGATTGACGGAGTGAAGATAAAACCGGAAACAGTGAAAAAATAAAGATGAGTTTTATAAAAAAATATATTAAACTTTTTTATCCAAACTCAGAAGAGGAAAAGAGTGTTGAACAGATAAAACAATATAGGTTTTATGGATTGGCTGGTGTGGTAATCACAGGATTGGTGTCAATTTTTTTGACTACGGAGAGAACTTTATTTAATTATTTGGCACAAGGGTTAATTGCAGCAGCATTTTTAACAATAATAATAACCACATTTTATACAAACAGAGAAAAAATTATTTCAAGAATGATGTTTTGGTTGATACTGGCTGTTACATTATACACAACACACAATGCTTACCTACACCATTTTTCTATTCATAATACATTTAGTTTGTTAATCATTCTATTCGTTTTTAGCTTGATGCTGAAAACGAAAAAGGAAATAACATATTACTACCTGATGTTATTAATATTTGGAACGGTAGAAATTATTATATCTTCTAATACAGAAATACCTAAAATTCACCTAGTGAGTTTTATTGTACTGTTTACCATACTTGGGTATGTTGTTATAATTGGAAAGCTGAGAGTATTTAAAAAATTAGAAGAAAAAGAGCTGTTTCATAAAACCCTATTTAATAAGGCGTTTGATTGTATAATGTTGGTAGATTATTACTCAAGGGAAGTTATTGACTGTAATGATGTAGCTGTTAAAATGTTCGAAGTAGGCGGTAAAAATGAAATAATAGGATACTCGCGAGAACAGTTCATTAAAAATAAAATGAGTGAAGATGAATTATTAATGTGCAGGAGAGAATTTTCGAAGAATGATATTTGGAGAAGTGAAGTAGAATGTATTAGCAAAAAAGGAAGAGAATTTTGGGCAGAAATAGCGATCACTCCTTTATTACTAAAAAGTGATCAGTATTATGTTACACGAATGACGGATATAACATTTAAAAAAGATGCAGAAAAAGTAATTATTGAAAATGAGATGAAATATAGATCCCTGGTTGAGAATATGGGAGAAGGTATATTGAATAGTGATATAAAAGGAGTAACGGTTTTTGTTAATGAACGTTTTTGTGAAATTTTAGAATACGACAAAAAAGATCTTATAGGATCAAAAATAACAGATTCAATAAAATTTGCAAAAGAAAGTAAGCTTATCTATGAGGAAAACAAACAAAAATCACTAGAGGGAGAGTTTACAAATTACAACATAAAAATCATGAAAAAGTCCGGACAATGGGTTTGGGCAGAAGTCAGTGGAGCACCTGTTTTTGACAATGAAGGCAAAATAACCGGAGTAATGGGGATATTCACAGATATTACTCAGAGAAAATATGCAGAAGAAAAAATACAAGAAAGCAGAGAAAATTTTAAAAGATTGGTAGAGTTGTCGCCAGACGGAATTATTATTCAAGTGGATGGAAAAACAAAATATGCCAACACAAAAGCCCTCTCGCTCATGGGATATAAAAAACAGGAAGACATACAAGGGATTAATATATACCACACGCTGTTACCTGAGTATCGACAACAGGTCGAAGAGCGGATAAAGCTTCTTGAAATAGGAAAAAAACTTCCATTTATTGAGATTAAAATAAAACAGAAGGGAGGTAAAATTGTTGATCTTGAAACAAAACCAATCGCTTTTTATTCCAATGGGAAAAAAGCGATTCAGATTGTTTTACATGATATATCAGAAAGGAAACAATTGGAAAAAGAGCAGATTAGAGCCGGCATTGCAGAGGAGGCAAATATTATACTTCAAAACGAAATAGAAGAAAGAAAAAGAATTGAACACCAATTAAGTGACAACGAAAAATACACAAGAAGAATTATAGATAGCTCTTTAGACATGATTTGTGCTACGGATAAAAAAGGAATTATAAAAGAGTTTAACAAAGCAGCTCGGCAAACATTTGGATATAAATTAAATGAGGCAATCGGTAAGCCGGTATCTATGTTATATGCATCAAAAAAACAACGAGAAATAATATCAGCAGAAGTGCTTAAAGGTAAAGGCGTTTTTTCAGGAGAGATTATTAATAAGAAAAAAAACGGAAAAGAGTTTATATCATATCTATCTGCTTCAGCACTTATTGGTTCTAAAAACGAAATCGAAGGGATGGTTGGTGTTTCAAGAGATATTACAAATTTAAAGAAAGCCGAAGAGGACTTAAGAAAAAGCGAGGAAAAATATAGGGATTTGTTTGAAAACGCTACCGATTTTATTCAAAGCGTTGATATTAACGGGAAAATCATATATGTGAATAATGCCTGGATGAAAGCTATGGAATATTCCAAAAAAGAAATTTCAAAAAAAACAATTTTTGAAGTAATCCACCCTGAAGACAAAGAAAAATGCAATAAAATTTTTAAAAGCCTTAAACAAGGAAAGACAGCAAAAAATATTGAGATAAGCTTTATATCAAAATCAGGCAGAAGAATTTATGTGCTGGGAGATGTCAATATTAAAAAAGTAAATGGTAAAATTGTTTCGACAAGAGGTATTTTCAAAGATATCACAGGGAAGAAAAGGAACGAAGAAGTTCAACTAGTTTATAATAACATCACAGAAATTACAACAAAAGCTGAATCAGTTATAGAACTATGCACAAATGTAAACAAGGCATTGAGAAAAATTATAAAATATGGCGAAATCACGATCGTGTTAAAAGATGCAGAGAAAGGAACAAACGAGATTGTATTTAAAAATACACAAAAAAAAGAAAAACCAATTTTTCAAAGCATAAAAAAAGCAAATGATCTTGTCTGTCACCTTATGGAATACGGAAAACCTGTTTTTCTAAAAGGAAAAGAAATAAAGATGTTTGCAAATTCTAACAATTTGTTGTTCAACGAAAAAAGCTGTAAAGCCTGGTTGGGAGTTCCCCTTTGTGTTGGAAATGAAAAATTAGGGCTGTTGGTGCTTAGAGATTTTATAGACCAGAATAATATTAGCAACACAAATAAAGAACTTATGGAAATAGTAGGGGGTCAAATAGCCCTGGCTATCAGAAAGTTAATAGACGAAAAAAAGTTAACCAAACAAACAGCAAGGTTGAGAGCTATATTTGAAAGTTCAACCAATATTATGATGTACACAGTAAACAAAGAGTTCAAAATCACAGAGTTTAATAAAAACTTTGAAAAAACATTTTTAGACAAATTAGGGATTGTTATTACTAATGGAATGGATTTTATGGCAATCATGCAACCTTTGTTACGCACCCAACTATTTAACAACTTATTGGAAATTTTTAAAATGGCATTAAATGATCAACCGCAACACTTTGAGGGGAAAATAAAAAACAAATTTGGGAAAGATGTATGGGTTGATACATTTTTATATCCAATTAAAATAAAAAACGAAAAAATCGAAGAAATTTCGGCTCTTGCAATAGATATTACCGACAAAAAGCAAGTGGAAAAAACACTTAAAAATTCCTTAGAAGAAAAAGAAGTATTATTAAAAGAGATTCATCACAGGGTTAAAAATAATTTGCAGGTAATTTGCAGCATTCTAAATCTACAAACCTCCCATATGCAGGATGAGCGCGTTGTGGAAATGTTGAATGAAAGTCAGAACAGAATAAAGTCGATGTCGCTCATACATGAAAAACTTTATCAATCAAAAAATTTCACCGACATCAATTTTTCAGAATATGTAGGCAATTTGATTCAAAACATAGCTCACTCTTATGACGTTTATAATAAGAAAATCACAACAAATCAAAGAGTTGAAAAAGTATTACTTGATATTGACAGGGCCATCCCGTGTGGATTGATAATAAACGAACTTATTTCAAATGCTTACAAACATGCTTTCAAAGGGAAAAAGAAAGGGAGCGTTGATGTAACTATTGTTAATGAGAATAATAAAATTAAAATTATGGTTTCCGATAATGGGATTGGGTTGCCAAAGGACTTCGATATTGAGAATATTGATTCTCTTGGTCTTCAAATTGTTGCAGCATTAGTAGGGCAGCTTAACGGAGAAATATTTTTTAATAAAACCAACGGAACAAAAATTATTATTACTTTTATCCATTAATAAATATAACGCCATGAATCTAATAAATGTATTGGTTGTTGAAGACGAAAGCATTGTGTCTAAAGATATACAGCAAAGTTTAAAGAAACTTGGATATAATATTGCCGGAGTAGCATCCACTGGAGAGAAAGCCATTGAAATAGCAGAGAAAAGCAGGCCTGATATTGTTTTGATGGATATTATGCTCAAGGGAGATATGACCGGCATCCAGGCTGCAGAAATTTTAAAAAAGAAATGGAACATTCCTATTATCTATTTAACGGCATATGCCGATGAAAGCACATTGAATAAAGCAAAAGTCACAGAGCCCTATGGTTATATCATTAAGCCATTTAAAGAAATTGATATGCACACCTCAATTGAAATGGCACTTTATAAACACAAACAGGAAGCTGCAATTCTAAAAGAGAGAGATATGCTTTATTCTATTGTAGAAAAGAGTGGAAAAGATAAAAGCATATTTGTTAAATCAAATTCACGACTCGTTCGACTCGAAATGAAGGAGATATATTTTATCGAAGCGCTTAAAGATTATGTCGTGATAAATATGTTAGATGAAAGATACACTATTCATTCTACAATGAAGCAAATAGAGAATAAATTACCGGCAGACGAATTTATACGGGTACACCGCTCTTTTATAGTCAGGTTGGATAAGATTTCTTCAATTGAGCAGCAAAATATTCTTCTTGAAGAGGATAAAAAAATGATTCCGGTTGGAGGAGCTTACAAGGACGAACTAAACTCCAGGATAAAATTAGTTTAATTGTCAGGCACATTCCGATAAA
>CAZUDW010000017.1:28655-34562 GCA_964619305.1 uncultured Flavobacteriales bacterium | reverse complement strand
TCTATTGTTCGTGGCTACATTCTATAGTGGCTACATTCTATAGTTTTTTTTAAGATAATGATTAAATCATATATCTTAGAGCATAGCCAGATAAGACAGTTTATTGCATGGTCTTCCTTCTTAAAAAAATGACAGGAAGCCACTTTTTTCCCCGGCATACAGTCAAAGTACACATTGCATAAGACAAAAAAAAGGTCGCCCCAGTTTGAGACGGCCTTTTTTCCTTAGGCTTACAGAAAGTTTTAGTTGATGATTATGTGCTTTCTGATTATTCCATAGTCTGTAGATATCTCTATCCTGTAGAATCCGTCTCCCCTGTTACTAAGGTCTATGGTTTCCCTGATCTCATCTGCAGGGTTCATGATCGACTTAGTGTAAACCTGCTGACCCAGCACATTGATAATGCCGATGTTCAGCTTGCCCGAATTTTTCTGATGAATATCGATAACGAACTTCCCGGAGCTCGGGTTGGGATAAACAGACACATACTGAGACAATGCGCCTTCTTCCACTCCAACCACAGGACCAACAACAGCGGATGCAACAGCAGTGCAGCCATTGCCATCAGTCACCGTAACATGGTAAGTGCCGGGACATAAACCGGTGGCTGCCTGGGTTGTCTGGCTAAGTGTATCATCCCATATAAAAGAAAATGGATACTGGTCAGAAGATGGCAGCACCACAGCACTTCCATCGCAGTTGGTTAGTGAAGATGCATTGTTGCCAAATGCCGAAACGATCAGCTGTGGATGCAGGTCTATGACCGCGCTGTCTGTGGTAGTGCAGCCCATAGAATCGGTGATGGTTACCACATAGGTGCCACCCGGAAGCCCTGTTGCTGTTGTGGTTGTCTGGTTTCCCGTATTGTTGCTCCATTGATATGAGAACGGGGGTGTTCCGCCCGTTGCATTCACCGAAACCGTTCCACTGCTGTCATCAAAACAGATCAGATCACCTGATGTGGCAGTAACAATCTGGGGATTCCCCGTGATAATTGCAGTGTCCGAAAGAGGACAACCGAAAGAATCAGACACCTGGACGATATAAGTACCCACCGTTAATCCCGTAGCAGTGGCCGTGGTCTGCGAACCGGCTGTTGAATCCCACTGATAGGTATAAGGGGTAGTTCCCCCGTAAGCAGTTACAGTTAGTGAGGCAGTGTCTCCATAACAACTGAGGTTTGCTGAAGTCAAAGTAAGTGAATCCACACCTCCAATAATCACGGTATAGTCTTCAGCTTCTCCATAATAAATATTAGAACATGATTCAGAGGCAGAAACTGTTGCATCATAACTTCCCCTCACCCTTAATCGCGTTGGTCCTGCAGCGGCATCCATGGGTATGTACACCATCCCTGTAAATGTTGTGGGTGCTGAAGCAAAGGTAGGTGAAGCATATACAAATTCACCGTTATCAACAAAATCGGAGTCGTTGTTGAAATCAATCCATACACCGAAACCCTCAGCATATGATGTAGAAGATGTGCCAACCGTAATTGGAAATGAATCTCCTCTGCATACAACAGTCTGGATGTTGGTATAGTCTGCATAACCGGAATTTCCTCCCGGGCAGTTGTTTGTGATATTGTTGATGGTATTGAACTGTACAACACCCACGTCATCTCCATAGGTGCAGCCCGATGTGTACAAGCCGCTGGTGCAATATTGGGCATACCCTTGTGGAGAAAAGGCGGCAGATGTAAATACTGCAATACCGACTGCAACATTTTTAAATTTTTTAAGTCTTGTTTTTTCCATAATCCTGTAGTTTTAGTTTATATGATTTTGTAATTTAAAGTGCAAATTTACGAAATTTGTTAATTGGCAGATTTAATCTACATATTTTTTTGTCCAATGAATGTGGAATAACGAAAACAGGAACGCACAATAAAAGACTGTTATATCAGTAAACAATTATCAGCGTAGCATGAACAGAATTGCATTGTTTAGCCCGCTTAGGTTGGTATTTGCTTTTATATTTCAGCAGGTGCAGTTGATATTTCCGCCATTGTTCCACTCATTTCTATACATTTGCAGCAGAATAAATCAAACCAGAAAATATAAATATGCAGTTTTTCATTGATACGGCCAACATCAGCGACATAAAGGAAGCCAACAGTCTTGGCGTGCTTGACGGAGTTACAACAAATCCATCATTGATGGCTAAAGAAGGGATCTCCGGTTTAGATTCCGTGCATAAGCATTATGTTGAAATCTGCAACATTGTGAACGGGCCCGTTTCTGCCGAAGTCATTGCCACCGATTACCGGGGAATCATTGAAGAAGGCGAGAAGCTGAGTTCCTTACATCCGAATATTGTTGTCAAAGTACCAATCATCAAAGAAGGGCTTAAAGCCATCAAATATTTTTCCGGTAAAGGGATCAAGACGAATTGCACACTGGTGTTTTCACCCGGGCAGGCATTGTTAGCAGCAAAAACAGGTGCTACCTATGTCTCCCCTTTCATAGGCCGGCTTGATGATATTTCTTCCGATGGTGTTGAACTCATTGCACAAATAAGATATATTTATGACAATTACGGTTTTACAACACAGGTTCTTGCAGCATCCATCAGGCATACTCAGCACATCATTCAATGTGCAGAAGCAGGAGCAGATGTTGCCACTTGTCCGCTTAAATCAATACTTGGCCTACTGAAGCACCCTTTAACAGATATCGGGTTGGCAAAATTTCTGGAAGACCATGCCAAAGTCAATGAATAAAATATCTGAGAAAGCTGAGGGTTTCCTTGTATTCAAAATAATTTTTAGTAAATGAAAATCAATATCCATCCTCAAAATCCGAGTGCCAGGAAAATACAAATAGTTACTGAAATATTGCAAAATGGTGGAATTATTATATATCCTACTGACACCGTTTATGCTTTTGGATGCGATCTGCGGCAAAAAAAAGCCCTGGAAAAAATCGCAAGAATTAAAGGAGTAAAACCCTACAAGGCTAACTTTTCATTGATATGTTCTGATCTTAGTAATATTGCAGACTTTGCTGTTGTCAGCACTCCTGTTTTCAAACTTATGAAGAAAGCACTGCCGGGTCCGTTCACATTTATTCTGAAAGCTACCGGTGCAGTGCCGAAAATATTTCAAAGCAATAAGAAAACGATTGGCATACGTATTCCTGAAAACAACATCCCCCTGGAATTGGTTAAAGCTCTTAGACATCCTCTTGTTACATCCTCTATTCATGATGATGAAGAAATTATTGACTATTTAACAAATCCCGAACTTATCTTTAATAAATACAAAGTTTTGGTTGATGCAATGATTGATGGAGGTTTTGGGAAAAACCAGCCATCCACCGTGATTGATTGTACCGGAAATGAGCCTATAATAGTTCGGCAGGGAGCTGGTAAAACAGAAGATATCCTTTGATACTACTGATTGATTGCGATAGCGAAAAAGTAAGGGATATTGAATTATCAATTCAGAACTGCGGTCATCAGTTTATAACGGTAAAACAAAATCTTTTAACCAAAAAACACCTTGATAGCTCAACGGCATGCATCATCAGCGGCAATCCTAAACTAATATCTTGCAGCAATATCACGCATATCAAACAGAATTTTAGTTTTATAAAGGATTACACCAAAGCTATTTTAGGAATTTGTTTTGGTCATCAGACTATTGCATTGGTTTATGGTGCCGATGTGCATACTAACATTGAAGAAAGAGGACGCACAAAGGTTGAAATTATAATTCACTATCCTTTGTTTAATGGATTGCCAAAATCTGCTGTTTTCATTGAAGACCATAAAGAAACAGCTGATCTGCCAAAAAATTTCACATTACTTGCGAGGTCGGCACATTGTTCAAATGAAGCGATGAAGCACAACGATAAAAATATTTTCGGAGTTCAGTTTCACCCAGAAATGTCAGCTAATGGCCAGATATTAATTCGCAATTTTCTGAATCTTTGTTGATTTATTTGTTCACAATTCTATCAGCAAGATGAATTCCACACCCTATGCAATTGTACTTTTGAAACTATGGCATTGAATTATATCTGGGTGGCTTTCTTTCTGATTGCATTTATTGTTGGAATTGCCCGTCTGCTTCTCTTTCACGACACTGCTGTTTTCTCTAATATGATGGATAGCACGTTCAAAATGGCAGAAACAAGCGTAAATATTTCAATCTATCTGATAGGTGTAATGACTCTCTGGATGGGCATAATGAAAATTGGAGAATCGGGAGGAGCTATACGCTTACTAAGCAAAATAACAGGACCATTTTTTTCAAAACTGTTTCCTGAAGTACCTAAAGATCATCCTGCCAACGGAGCTATGCTGATGAATTTTGCTTCTAACATGCTCGGATTGGATAATGCAGCAACTCCACTTGGATTGGAGGCTATGAATAAACTGCAACAATTAAACCCTGAGAAAGACAGGGCAAGCAATGCCCAAATCATGTTTCTGGTTTTAAATACATCCGGGCTGACCGTTATTCCCGTAAGCGTTATGGCAATCAGAGCAGCTCAAGGCGCAGCTAATCCCGCAGATATATTTATTCCAATTCTTCTGGCAACATTCTGCAGTACTCTGGTGGGCTTGATTACTGTTTCGATTTTTCAAAAGATAAATCTGTTCAACAAAGTTATATTGACTTATTTAGGAGTCATCATTCTTCTTATAACTGGCATGATCTTTTTCTTCATGTCTCTGCCCCAGGAAAAGATTTCCGCCTATTCCGGAAGTATGGCAAATTTGTTATTGTTCAGCATAATAATTTCATTTATCGTATTAGCTGTAAGGAATCGCACAAATGTGTATGAATCATTCATTGAAGGTGCTAAAGATGGATTCAACACTGCTATCAGAATCATTCCTTTTTTAGTTGCCATGCTGGTTGCGATAGGAGTTTTCCGTGCATCAGGTACTTTAGATATCCTTGTTGATGGTCTTAGATGGTTGTTTTCTTCTTTTTTACACGATACCCGTTTTGTTGATGCACTGCCAACTGCATTTATGAAACCCCTCAGCGGTAGCGGTGCACGTGGGATGATGGTGGAAACCATGCAGACTTTCGGAGCCGATTCATTTGCGGGACACCTTTCCTCTACATTTCAGGGATCAACAGAAACAACTTTTTATACTTTGGCAGTATATTATGGAGCTGTCAAAATCCGAAAAACAAGATATACCTTAACCTGCGGACTTATTGCCGACCTTGCCGGTATAATTGCATCAATTTTTATTGCTTATCTCTTTTTTGGAGGCAAGTAAAATGACACATGCTCAAATCTAACATGCAACAAGCTTGAATTTTTCTCTTATTCGATTGTGAGTTTTCTATTCAGGTATGTAACAGAAGACTTCATCTTTAAAATATAAACACCAGCCGGCTGATCGCTTATATCAATATTAAATTTAACCTCCCCTACTACATTACCAAGCACAGTTGAATACACAACTTTTCCGATTATGTCCTGAATGCTCACATCAAAATCCTGCTTTTCACCGGAAATAATCATAACTGTGATTTTACCAGATGAAGGATTTGGATAGGCCGATATCAGGGTTTTGCCCTCTGTCACTTCTATACCTACCGTATTACCAATCACTGCAGAGTCAGAAATCATACATCCGTTGTTGTCGGTGATGGTTACAAAGTAAGTGCCTGCACACAATGCGGTGGCTGTCTGCAATGTCTGGTTGCCCGTGTTGGCATCCCACTGGTAGGTGTATGGGGGAACTCCGTTTCCGGGTATGGCAGTGGCATTGCCCACACAACTTTGATCCACATCATCATTCGCTGTTATATTCAAAGTCAATGCAGGTGATTCATCAACAGTGGCAGTATCCACATGTGTACAACCATTATTATCTGTTACAGTTACATAATATGTGCCTGCTGTAAGACCTGTTGCGGTTGAATCTGTTTGGTTG
>CAZUDW010000017.1:27473-28555 GCA_964619305.1 uncultured Flavobacteriales bacterium | reverse complement strand
TACAAAGCACATTCACAACTGAAGTTGTGGTCGTGAGCACTGAAGGTTCTGTTACCGTAACGGAATCAATACTGTAACAATTATTATTGTCAGTAACAGTAAAAGAATACGTTCCGGAAGTAAGTCCTGTAGCAGTTGAATCGGTTTGATTTCCGGTATTTGAATCCCATTGATAAGAATAGGGGGTTTGCCCTCCTGTTGCATGTATTGTGGCAGAGCCGGTACTATCACCATAGCAAAGCACATCAACAGTTGAAAATGTAGTCGAAGGCCCGATAAAGTTAACCGGGTAAGTATAGCAATTAGCATAATTCCATGAATAAAGCAGTCCGGTTGTCGGGTTATAATCAGTCATGGAATTATAGCTGTTCGCATTAATCCATGGAATTGAAACACTTGTACCACTCGATGTCCATGTATTATATTTGTAATTGATCGTTTGATTAATCACACTATAAGAATCAATGCAATATACTACACCACAAATAACAAAAGCATTCCCCATTAATTTCTTTGCTTCAGAATTGGTATTCCATGTTTGTATGACAGAAAGATTACTTGTGTCTAATTTACTGACAACAAGCTTTCCTGAATTAGAAGCAGTTGAATAAAGCACCCACAAACTGGTTTCATCTATAGCAAAATCAATATCACTATACCCTCCCCACTGATAATGATACGTATTCATAGTACCAGCGCTAGGAAGCAATACATCCTGCAACAAATTCTGTGTACTTATATCCCATTTTATCATATTGCCGGAACCGTATTTATTGTAGTAAAGATTACCGCCATAAACAACATGTCCTGTTCCTGCATACCCATAAGGTAAAGTATAAGTCTGGGCTACATTATTATTGGTAAAATCAGTCATTGAGGCATACTCATATAAAACATTTTGGTTATTGTAACTTGGCATAGCATATATCTTACCTGCCCCATCTGTTTCAAGAGGGTCCTGCATCCAACAACCATATATTGGATTATAATTTCTTACGAATGAATTACTACCTATATTAAAGCAGCATTCTTGTGAATAAGAATATTGAACTGTACCCAGTATAACACTGATTAAAAAGATA
>CAZUDW010000017.1:0-27373 GCA_964619305.1 uncultured Flavobacteriales bacterium | reverse complement strand
AGGATACCTGTTAAAATTAAAATTTCTTCAAATCAGCGTGATGTAATCCTCAAAAGTCAGCAGGGACTGAATGAAGGCTTTTTCAAAAGCGTCCTTGTTAATGCAAGGTTTGAAGCCTGCCTCTTCTAGATATTCTATCAGGCTGACAGTTTTAAGATTTCCTACCAGTTCATCTTCAGCCATTGGACAACCTCCAAGGCCAAGCAGAACCGTGTCAAAACTTCTGCAACCATTTTTAAAAGCTGCATCCAGCTGTTGATGCCATCTGTAAATATCCGTGTGAAGATGAAAGCCAAATTCGAGCTCGGGAAAATTGTGCGTTAACAATTTAAAAATTGCTGAGATTTTCTCAGGAGTAGATACACCGATTGTATCTGAAAGTTGTATAATCCTGACTCCTTTCTCTGACAACCATGCCACCTCTTCTTCAACTACAGATACATCCCATAGATCATTATAAGGGTTGCCAAAGCCCATTGAAACGTAAACCACAAGTTCTTTCCCATGTTTGTCGCACAACAACAATAATTCCTCAATGAGGTTCCGCGATTTTTCAATGGTTGAATTGATATTTCTTTTTAAAAATGTTGGAGAAACAGAATGAGGAAAACCCAGATATGTTATCCCGGAAAAACTGCAGGCATGTTCTGCTCCACGCATATTTCCGATAATTGACAACAATTTTGATGAAGTATCATCGAGTTCAAGCAGAGAAACTAACTCCGCGGTGTCCCGCATCTGGGGTATGGCTTTGGGTGAAACAAAACTTCCAAAATCGATCACATCAAAACCCACTTTAAGCAATGAGTTAATATAAGCAGCTTTTTTTTTTGTAGGGATAAAACCAGGAAGACCTTGCATTGCATCCCGGGGACATTCTGTTATCTTTACACAAGCGCTTTCCAAGTATTATGTTTCAATGATTAAACCTGATTGTATGTTATTTTCAGGCTATGTTGAATGTGAATTAAAACTCATTGCGGTCCGGACGGGACTCGAACCCGCGACCTCCTGCGTGACAGGCAGGCATTCTAACCAAAACTGAACTACCGGACCTTTTAATAATATGCAAAATGAAAGCACAAAAGTAATTCAAATTTATTTTGATGCAAATTCCATAAAAATAATTCATACAGCAACCGAATCTTAAGCAGAAAGATCATAATTATAATCATATTTATAAGATATTTCTCAATTCATATTCTTTTTATTATTATTTTTGAAATAATAAATAAGCTTCTTCATGATCCGAAACATTAAATTCTTGTATTCTGTTCTGATATTAACCTGTATATTTTTATATGTTTCGACATATGCACAGGTGGTCATCAACGAATACTGCGCATCCAATATCAGTCTAAACACCGACAACTATGGTGAAAATGAAGATTGGATTGAGTTGTACAACACCACAGGTTCTGCCATAGACCTGAGCGGTTACTTCCTTTCAGACAAGGTAAACAAGATCAACAAATGGCAATTTACATCTGGCACTATTCCCGCTAATGGGTATTTGCTGGTCTGGTGTTCATTCCGCAATGAAATAAGCGGAGGAAATTACCACTCCAACTTCCGGCTCACTCAATGTAAACCAGAAATGATCATCCTTTCAGATCCTTCATCAGTTATTCTTGATACGGTTACCATGAAACCTACTCAAACTAACCATTCCCGTGGAAGAACCACTGACGGAGCCGGCACATGGAGCTTATTTACTTCTCCTACTCCCAATGCTACTAACAGCAATCCTTCTTTGGAGTATGCCGTAAAACCATCTGTTGATCTAACGGGTGGATTCTATTCCGGCAATATCAGTGTAACACTCAGTACAACAGAACCTAATTCAGAGATCAGGTACACGACAGATGGGAGTACACCTACCATCTCCTCAACACTCTATTCTTCTCCCATTGCTATTTTGTCAACAACTGTGCTCAGAGCTATTACCATCAGCCAAAATGCACAGGTGCCAAACAGCTTTGTTGAAACCAATACATACTTCATCAATGTCACGCACAACATTCCTGTTATATCCATAGCAGGAGATGAAGTCCTCACTCTGCTGAACGGTACACAAATTAATCCGGTGGGATCAATAGAACTTTATGGTCGGGATAAGTTATTAAAAACTAAGGCAGTGGGTGAATTTAACAAACATGGTAACGATTCATGGTTTTATGACCAAAGGGGGATAGACTATGTTACCCGTGATGAATACGGGTATAATTATACATTGAAACACAAGATATTCAAAACCAAATCAAGAGATAAATTTCAGCGCATAATTTTGAAAGCTGCTGCCAACGATAATTATCCTTTTGAAACCGGAAGTGCTCACATCAGGGATGCCTATGTCCACACCCTTTCGCAACTCGGCCACCTCAAATTAGATGAACGTTCATATGAACCCTGCATTTTGTATGCCAACGGACAATACTGGGGCGTTTATGAGATAAGGGAAAAAACCGATGACCACGATTTCACTAAATACTATTATGATCAGGATAGGTTTAACCTGCAATATATAAAGACATGGGGAAGCACATGGGCTGAATATGGTGGCAATCAGGCGCTGACTGGCTGGAGCACATTGTATAATTTCATCATCGGAAACGACATGTCAATTCCTGCAAATTATTCACAGGTCAATAGCCAATATAATATCGGCAGCCTGGTGGATTACATAGTGCTCAATGCATACATTGTTTGTGCAGACTGGCTGATATGGAACACAGGATGGTGGAGAGGGCTCAATCCCAACGGACAAAAAAAAGAATGGCGCTATACACTCTGGGATATGGATGCCACTTTTGATCATTACATCAACTACACAAATATACCTGACCAATCGGCCTTTGCAGACCCCTGCAACCCCGAATCCTTTAATTCGGGTTCAGATCCTGAAGGCCATATCAAGATACTCAATGCCCTGATGGCAAACGATGACTTTAAACAATATTACATTTCTCGATTTATCGATCTTTCCAACACTACATTTCAGTGCTCTTATATGCAGAATTTACTGGATAGTCTAATCGCTCAAATTGAACCCGAAATGAATGGGCAGATAGGTAGATGGGGTGGCTCTTATACACAGTGGCAGCAAAATGTACAGACCATGAAGCAATTCATCGATGATCGTTGTGCTGCCTTTGCCCAGAGCATGAAAGATTGTTATGATCTGGAAGGCCCTTATGACCTTACACTGGATGTTGATCCACCAAACAGCGGCAGTATTAAGATCAATTCCATTCATCCGGCCAATTACCCTTGGTCAGGTGTTTATTTTGGGGGAGTAAATATTATTCTGGAAGCAGTGCCTGCCACAGGTTTTTATTTTGACAGGTGGGAATTAACAAGCAACACGGTAGATCCAGGTGAAAATGAGCTCAAAGTAACACTTGATCTGAATTCAGATGAAACTGTTATAGCCCATTTCACAACCGATTCTATCCCTGATACAAGCGTAACTATCGTTCCCCATGATGACATCTTTATCCCAAATGCATTTTCACCCAATGGAGACGGGAACAACGATGTCCTTATGGTATATGGAGCCAATATAAAAGAAATGACATTCAGCGTTTATAACAGATGGGGCAATGTCGTCTTCTCTTCTGAAGATCAAAGCAGCGGTTGGGATGGCACAAAGGACGGAAAACCTCTTGAATCGGGCGTATATGCCTACAAACTTCGCCTGCTTTTCACTGACGAAACGGTATCTGTAAGAGGAGGAAATATCACGCTGATGAAATAAACAAGGATATCGCATTGATTATGTTCAGAAAACTACAGCATATCCGGATCAGCTTTTCAGTTATCGCTTGTATATCTGCTTATTTTGACGCTTTTGCCCAGGACATACATTTTTCCCAGTTCACAGAGTCTGAACTATACATGAATCCTTCCACTGCAGGCACTGCCTATGGAGGAGAAAGGGGAGAATTAAATTATCGTCAACAGTGGTCATCAATGGGATCTCCCTACCGTACCACTCATGCTTCTTTCGATATGCCATTCGGCACTAATAGACCCGGTAATGCATATCTTGGAGCCGGTCTTGATATATATTCAGATAAAGCCGGAGATGCTGATTTCGGAACAACCAAAGCATCTCTTGCCATATCTGCAGTACTGCCCATGAACAATAAGAACATTCTTTCCGTTGGGTTAAGTGGTGGTGCGGCTCAAAGAGCAGCAGACTTATCCAAGCTACAATGGGGCAGTCAATATTACGGTCACTATGATCCCAACCTACCTTCCAATGAAGTCAATCAACTCAATTCTTTCATCTATCCTGACTTTGGGCTTGGTGCTTGTTATAAATTTTCCAACAAAGAAGAAAACATACTAGGCAATGATATGGTTATTTTTAATGCAGGAGCAGCCCTTTTGCATGCCAACAAACCTGTGCAGAAATTTTTTACTGATTATGATGTGAGACTTCATAGGAAAGTTGTCTTCATGGCATCGTCAAGAGTGGATATTAAAAACTCAAATTATTCCTTTCTCCCTGCCCTGTTTTACTCTTATCAAAAACCTGCCAGTGAGCTCAATTTAGGGACATTATTGAGGTATCGCATGAGATATGCAACTAAAATTACAAGCGCATACATAGAATCAGCTTTGTATCTTGGTTGTTATTATCGATGGTCTGACGCAATAATTCCACAAGTCAGACTGGAATTGGGAAATATCGGTTTCGGAGTTTCATACGATATCAATATATCATCGTTCAAAGAATTGACTAAACTGAATGGTGGTATCGAATTCTCGCTCAAATATTCAAATCTTCGTGGTGCCACCATTAAAACAAAACGCTGAATTACACTTTCTAATTAATCTTTAGCTACTGAAATTACACAATCAACATTTTATTGAGACTCATCTTCCTGCCTTATAATTAAAGCATCGGCAGGCACTTTATCCCATTTTAACGGATGCATCAGATACATATTTCGGTAAACTTTGCTTTCATCAAAACACTGCACCAATTCAAAGTTTTCCCCATCGGTAATAAACAATACACCATCAAAACTGATATTCAAAACTTCACCCTTTCTCAAATCTATATTTTTTGCCTTTCCTGAATCATAATCCCTGTAATATTCCAGATACTCTCCCGGTTCAATTACAGGAATCTTATTATTGAATAAATACCTTTTCATCCTTTCTTTTCGCAACTCAAAAGAAGGGGGTTCTTCCTGATATTCTACTGCCTCAATCTGCCTTTCTATCGGATGAATGATCCACTGATTTGGAAATATGACTTCCCAGTAATCACTAAGATCAACACCAATTTTCTTTTCAGATCTGTTTACTATTCTAAATTTTATATACAGATGGTTAGATTCCTTGCAGGTATAAAGTGTTTTACTAATATAAACTTCCGATAGTAAACCCGAATGAAATAAATGCATTTTACTTGTACTCTGCGAAAAAGCATAGTGTGACATACAGTTAATAAGAATACATGTCAGGATCAGGATGATTCTTTTATCCTTCATAAATAATTTTAAAGATGCGATAAAAGTAGATTATTAACTGATGTTACGCAAAGATTGTGATAAATCCTCAATGTTGATGTTAAAAATCCGGCAGATTAATGAGAGAAGAATCTGTGTTTTTGTTTATATAATTATAATGTATTTATACAAATAAATTTAATTCTGATTATAAGACCAAATATCTCCTGAAACCCCATTTCGCTAAGCACAAAAGCCCTTTCTCCCGTGGCACCGTTGAACGCCCCCGTGGCACAGGAGGACTCTTTTATTGCTTCAGAAGACGCTGTGGTGGAGTTTATGAAAATATTTCGGTTTAAATCAGTCATCCGGGCAAGCGTAATCTGTGCTTTCAGGGAGCATTCATCAACACCCAAGTGCAGAATGGCGGTAAAAGTTGGGTAAGGTCAGTTATTTATCATTTGTGAACAGAATAATCGCATCATCAAATTGTATTATTGTATTAATATTTTGTTAATGGCTTGTGTTTACTAAATTTGCGACCATTGAATATACAATGCAACAATAAACCAAGGATATTATGAGTGGAACAAAAATCACAATGAGCAACGGACACCTGCAGGTGCCTGATGATCCGATAGTCCCTTTCATTGAGGGAGATGGAATCGGTCCTGACATTTGGGCTGCAAGTAAAGTGGTACTGGACGCAGCAGTTGAAAAAGCATATAAAGGAGAAAAAGAAATTATCTGGAAGGAGGTGTATGCAGGAGATAAAGCATATGCTAATACAGGTGAATGGCTTCCGCAGGAAACGTTTGATACTATCGAAGAATACTTGGTCGGGATCAAAGGGCCACTCACTACGCCTATTGGCGGTGGCATTCGTTCTCTGAACGTTGCTTTAAGACAAAAACTGGACCTTTTTGCCTGTGTAAGACCTGTACGTTGGTTTAATGGTGTTCCTTCTCCTGTTAAACGACCGGATCTTGTTGACATGGTTATTTTCAGGGAAAATACCGAGGATATATATGCAGGTATCGAATGGTTGAACGGAACTGCTGAATGTGATAAAATAAAGGATTTCTTAATCAATGAAATGGGCGTTTCTAAAATGCGTTTTCCCTCATCCTCCTCAATAGGTATCAAACCGGTTTCTGCTGAAGGAACGGAACGCCTGTTTCGTTCTGCAATTAATTATGCCCTGGAGAGAAACAGGAAGTCGGTCACAATTGTGCATAAGGGCAATATCATGAAATTTACTGAAGGCAAGTTCAAGGAATGGAGTTATGAACTGGCTAAAAGGGAATTTGGAGCCGTTGATTTTGAAGGCGGACCCTGGCAGATCATAGAAAAAGACGGAAAACAATTAATCATCAAAGATGTTATTGCTGATGCTATGTTGCAGCAGATATTAACAAGACCTGCCGAATATGATGTGATTGCAACTTTAAATCTCAACGGTGATTACATTTCTGATGCTCTTGCAGCTGCTGTAGGTGGAATAGGAATTGCCCCCGGTGCCAACATCAATTATGAAACTGGTTGTGCCATATTTGAAGCAACACATGGTACCGCCCCTAAATATGCAGGTCAGGATAAAGTGAATCCATCATCCATGATTTTATCAGGTGTGATGATGCTTGAATACTTTGGCTGGCAGGAATCTGCCGATCTCATTATTAAAGGTATTGAAGGATCAATAGATGCAAAAAAAGTTACTTACGATTTTCACCGGCTTATGGAAGGAGCTACAAAATTAAAATGTTCTGAGTTTGGAACTTCAATTATTCAGAATATGGAATCCGAGGTTGCTGCCTGATTAATTTCCGGATATACTGTTAAAAAGATCGCTTTTATTGGTGTTCCTTTATATGCTTTACCTTGACAATATAAAGAAGATTATAATATTTATTAGTTCCAGAAAATTATAAGCATACATATTTTACATTCCATATATTTGCAATAATTTAAAAATATTAAAACTTGTATTATGGCTATTAAGAACGTTGCTGCTTTTTTATTCGCTTCCATGTTAAGCATTATTGGTATAGCCCAGATGAACTTATTACCAAATGGTGGTTTTGATGAAATGAAAGGGAAAGTAAAAAAGCCAGGACAAATCGAACTCGCGAAGAACTGGACCTCTCCTATGGATCCAAAAGCTGACCTTTATTCTGCTAAATCCAAAGGTGATTTTAGTGCCCCGGACAATTTACATGGAAACGCAATACCAGATGAAGGTAATAATTATGCCGGTATTTATGCCTATAGTTATAAAAATAAAGTGCCTTTAACCTACTTATCAACCGAATTGGAATACCCACTCGAAGAAGAAGAAGTTTATTGCATAAGAATGATGGTAAGTCTATCTGACCTTTCTAAATATGCATGTAATAATGTAGGATTATATATTAGCAATCAACGACCTACTTCCAGACAAATACAAAGCTATGCTATTGAACCTCAGATTTTGGCAAGTAAAAACCGAATTGTAGAAGAACAATATACATTTATATCTATTTGCCGAATGTATAAAGCAGAAGGCGGAGAAAAGTTTATTGTAATAGGAAATTTTGCCAAACCCGAAGACACAAAATGGAAAAAAATGAAACGTCCGAAAGGATTTCATACTCCACAGTCATATGACGCTTATTATTACATAGAAGGAGTTTCAGTAATACCTATGGATAGCATTGAAGAATGTTCATGTGAAAAGGGGGGAATAAAAATGAATGTCGTTTATAGCGAAAATATAAGCGCTGAAGCCAACGATGAAGAAGAAAAACTGATCGCTAACACAAAGGCATACTTTGAATTTAACAAAACAGAAATACTTCCAAACTCAAAGGCACAATTGGATTCCATGATCAATATGCTAATTTCCAAACCATCATTAAAACTGGAAATAATTGGTTATACCGAAGAGCAGGAGCAACTTAAACTTTCTGATGATGAAGATATCTCCTTAGATCGGGCTAAAGTTGTATTCGACTACCTGGTTTCCAAAGGCATCAAATCTGACAGGATGATATACAAGGGAAATAAAGACAGCAATCCCGTAGATGATTCAAACACTACAGTTGCCCGATCAAAAAACCGCAGAGTCGAATTCAAATTGGTTAAGTGATCTCTCATTTCAGACCATAATGTTCCTCTCTTGTTAGAAACAGGAAACAAAAAACTGATTAATGCCTGGGCTATTTATGATTGGGCAAATTCAGTATTTCCCCTGGTTATAACCTCTACAATTTTTCCTATTTATTACGAAACTATAACAGCAGCACACAACAACGGTATTGTGCAGATTGGAACATTTAACTTAAAGAATACAGTTCTGTATGATTATGTGATTTCATTGTCGTTTTTATTGGTAGCGATAATAAGTCCTCTTTTATCAGGAATAGCAGATATTTCCGGGAAAAAAAAACTTTTCATGCAGATATTCTGTTATTTAGGCGCTTTTGCCTGTTCGTGCATGCTTTTTTTCCAGGAAGGTACTGTTTGGGTAGGGTTGCTTTGCCTTTTCCTCTCAAGTATAGGATTCTCCGGCAGCCTCGTATTTTACAATGCATTTCTACCGGAAATTGCAGATCCTGCCGATCAGGATAGAATAAGTGCCAAAGGCTATATCATGGGTTATATTGGAAGCACGATCCTACTTATAATTGTTCTAACATTAATAATGTTTCCTGAGTGGTACGGCTTACCTGATGGAGGATTACCGATCAGGATAGGTTTTCTGCTGACCGGAATCTGGTGGATGGCTTTTGCACAATACACATTTAAATATCTTCCAGACAATGTTTATAATAAACCAAAATCATCCGGCAGTATTATGGTTAAAGGATACCGTGAACTTGTAATGGTTTGGAAGGAGTTAAAGACAAACAAACAGATCAAAAAATATTTATTATCCTTTTTTATTTTTAATATGGCTGTGCAGACTGTCATGTACGTTGCAGCACTGTTTGGGAAAAGCGAATTGAAATTATCTTCGAATAATCTGATCATCTCCATACTGATCATACAATTTATCGGAATTTTTGGATCATACCTCTTCGCTGAAATTTCAAAAATCAGGGGAAATATTTTTTCACTGGCCGTTTCTATCATTATCTGGATAGGCATATGTATCGGGGCATATTTCATTCAGGAGAAAACACCCTGGCAATTTTATTTGCTGGGATCTTTTGTTGGCCTTGTAATGGGTGGTATTCAATCTATGTCACGATCAACATATTCTAAAATACTTCCTGATACCGTGGATCATGCCTCATATTTCAGTTTCTTTGATGTTACACACAAAATAGGAGTTGTAAGTGGAATGTTTATCTATGGCATAATAGAAGATATAACAGGAAACGTTCGCTATTCTGTCACGGCTTTACTAATCTTTTTCCTTATAGGATTATACTTATTGTTGCGTGTCCCGTCCAAAAATCTGGAGCGCATTAAAAGCCGAATTTAATTATTTTTACATGCATAACAATCCATTTATCAGTAGAAGAAATTAGCAATATAGAATGAAAAGAGAGTATGATATTGCAATTATAGGTGGAGGAATTGTTGGTCTGGCAACCGCTTATAAGATTCAGGAACATTATCCAGATCTTTGTTTGGTTGTTATAGAGAAAGAGCCACAACTTGCTGCCCATCAAACAGGTCATAATTCAGGAGTCATTCACTCCGGTTTATATTATAAACCCGGTAGTTTCAGGGCAAAGAACTGTCTAAGCGGCAGGAAACAATTGGTTGCATTTGCCACCAAACACCATATCCCATTTGACATTTGCGGAAAAATAGTTGTTGCCACTGATGAGAAAGAATTACCACACATGGAAAGGGTATTCAATAATGGTATTCAGAACCAGGTTGAGGGAATAGAGAAAATTAATTCCGATCAGATTATGGAAATTGAACCATATTGCAAAGGGGTTGCAGGTTTATGGGTGCCCTGTACCGGCATTATTGATTTTGTTTCTATGGCCAAAATACTGGCAACACAGGTAAAGGCAATAAATAAAGCCAGTGAGGTGCTAACCAATTGTAAGGTCACTGCTTTTACAAGACAAGACAATTGCAAACTCTTTAAAACAAACAAAGGCGATATCAGGGCTCATCATGCTATTTTTTGTGGTGGGTTGCATTCGGACAGACTGGCTAAAAAAGATAAGGTAAACATCAATACCAAGATCGTTGGGTTTAGAGGCGATTATTATGAGCTTACCGTGGCAGGGATAGTAAAAGTAAGAAACCTGATCTATCCTGTTCCTAATCCTGAATTCCCTTTCCTGGGGGTCCATTTTACAAGAATGATACATGGAGGAGTTGAATGTGGTCCTAATGCTGTGTTCACTTTTAAAAGAGAGGGTTATTCCAAAACTTCATTCAGTTTGAGAGATACTGTGGAAGCATTAACATTTTCAGGCACCTGGCGTCTCTTTTTTAAACACTGGAAGTTTGGACTTGATGAATACAGGAGGGCTTTCTCCAAAAAACTATTTCACAGCAGATTAAAACGCCTTATTCCTTCACTGAAGATGAATGATATAAAAGCCGGACGTGCAGGAGTCCGTGCAATGGCACTTGATAAAAATGGGGATGCTGTTGATGACTTTAAAATTGAATATAACAGCGACAGCATTCATGTACTAAATGCTCCTTCCCCGGCTGCCACTGCCTGCTTATCAATAGGAGATCATATCCTAAAAATGGCAGAAAAACATTTTAAACTTGTGAAGTAAGCTATTGCACTAACCTGTACTGTTCTGTAATAATCCAATCCCATAAAAAATTTCGCATCACTTCATTCAGGCGTTTCATAAAAATAGGGTTGGGAGACTTAATTTTCCTGAAATATTCCTCCTGAAACCCAGCCAAATTATATTTGTAAAACACGCTTTTTGACATAGCATACAACACATTTTTTGAAGGACTGTTTATTATATTGAACAATTTGTAGTGGTTGTTCAAAACAGTTTTGAATATTTCTATGTCCAACCCCAGTGCATGAGCGAATTTATGCATAATCAATTTATTAAATCTCATTTCATGGTAAGTGTCTAAATGGCCCGGTATAAATTTTATATTACCTGCAATTATAATCAGGAGAAATTTATCCGAATCAGTATTTGAAATGTTTGGGCGAATGATAAACTCCGGAGAATCATTGATCAATGCAGCTACATCAGGGAACCCATCTTCTACCAACTGTATGATGGAATTAACATATACATTCGAAAGTTTATCCGTTGAGATTCTCTTCTTTAAAATGCCTAACATAATTCAAATGATAATACCGGCAAATTAAACAGCTATAACCATCCGATAATTTGTATAGCAGGAGCATTTTTTAACAAAGTTTTAAACGCTGACCCTTGGGAATTAACTTTTTGGCAAGTCCTATCCGCTATGAAAAATTGAGATAACTGGAGAGTTCCTCAGTCAATGAACTTATTAACAGAGTTGTGCAACGGACACAAAGTGCAAAGGCATAGCGGGCTGACAACGTTCCCGAGACAATTTTGTCTATAAGCGTAATTTTGGTAATATCCTGACAACTTTGTACAAACAAAACAAAAAAGCAGCCACTTCCACTAAACAAACAAATTCATTGTTACTTTGTGTTAAAACCAAAGTTTTGTACATTTGCTTGGCTTGATTTCCTAAGCAGAAAAGTCTAACGACATTTTCCACAACGAAATAATAGCCTAATCTTACCACCAATCAAAGATATTGTGGTGTATTCTAAATGACCTATAAAAAAACAACCGGGCGAAGCGAGATCATGAATACATTGATTAACAATAAATATAAACGAATAATAAATATCAACATATGATAACACTAAAACAATTAACAGTTGTTTTAACATTACTCCTTTTAGCATCATGCGGAAATCAGGAGAATAAGAATAGCAATGAAAATGTCAGTACTGAATCGCAAAAAATAACAATTGCCACAGCTGCCAATATGCAGTTTGCCATAAATGAATTATCTAAAATATTTACCAGGCAAACCGATATTGAATGTGAGATTGTGATTAGCTCGTCAGGCAAACTTACCGCACAAATTAAAGAAGGAGCGCCTTACAATGTTTTTGTGGCTGCCAACATGAAATATCCACAGGAAATCTATAACTCCAAACTTACCGAAAATAAACCTAAAGTTTATGCTTACGGTAAGTTAGTGCTTTGGAGCATGGTAGAGGGTATTGAACCTTCCTTAGCGTTGCTGGAAGATAATTCCATTCAGCATATTGCATTAGCCAATCCAAAAACTGCTCCTTACGGGGTAGCAGCTATGGAAGTATTAAATCACCAGAGCATTTATGATAAAGTGGAAGATAAATTGGTTTTTGGAGAGAATGTATCTCAGACCAATCAGTTTATTACCTCCAAGTCTGCCGAAATCGGGTTTACTGCCTTGTCGGTTGTTTTATCTCCTGAAATGAAAGGGAAAGGAAAATGGATAGCATTGGAAGACACGATTTATTCTCCAATAGAACAAGGGGTTGTTGTCATCAAGCATAATAATCAATACAATGAAGCAGCTATGGCGTTTTACGATTTTCTTTTTTGTAAAAATGCACAAGAAATATTAACGAATTTTGGCTACGCTGTAAATGAATAGTTTTAACGGACATATCACCCAAATTGAAGTTAAGGATAACTTATCCATTGTTTCGATAAAGATTTCTAAAGAAACTACTGTTCATGCGATTGTAGTTGAAACAACTGAAACAGCAGATTATTTGCTTATTGATAATGAGGTAAAAGTGCTTTTCAAAGAAACCGAAGTAATTATTGGTAAAGGAAATGACCTGACCGTGAGTATCCAAAACAGAATTCCCGGCATTGTGACTCATATCGAACAAGGAACTTTACTGAGCAAATTGACCATCAAAACTCCTGTAGGTGAAATCGCATCCATCATAAGCACGCGTGCAGTACATCAACTAAAATTGGTTCAAAACGATTCAGTTGTGACAATGATTAAACTCAATGAAATAATGCTTAGTACCCTATGAATTGGCAACCCCTCTTACTCACTTTTGAATTGGCATTGGTAAGCACCCTTGTTTTACTTTTTATTGCAATTCCCCTTGCCTATTGGATAACGAATACCAAATCAAAAATCAAACCTGTTGTTGAAACGCTGGTAAGTATGCCCTTAGTTTTGCCTCCCACCGTGCTGGGATTCTATTTTTTGGTGGCATTTAGTCCTAACAATGCCTTTGGAAGTTGGCTCAATGAATGGTTGGGCATTAAACTGGTATTTTCATTTACAGGGTTGATAGTAGCATCTGTCATGTATAGTTTGCCTTTTATGGTTCATCCCATTCAGTCAGGACTTGCTTCTATTCCTCCATCGCTGACAGAAGCAGCCTATGTATTGGGAAAATCTAAGTTTAAAACCTTATTAAAAGTTCAGTTACCGAATATAAAAGCCTCTTTGCTAACAGGAATCGTATTGGCTTTTGCACATACGGTTGGCGAGTTTGGTGTGGTTTTAATGATAGGTGGAAACATTCCGGGCAAGACCAAGGTAGCGTCTATTGCCATTTATGATGAAGTGGAAGCCTTGAATTATGGTGCTGCAAACTATTATTCATTTATTTTGTTTTCCTTATCATTTATCATTTTGTTAGTCGTTTATCTGGTAAACGGGGGTTATTTAAAACGATTTTGGAGATGATTGAAATTAATGTTCATAAAAAATTGCACGGTTCTGACGGATTAATGGATTTAAACGTCCATATCTTTATTGAAAAGAACCAGTTGATTACGCTTAATGGAGCTTCAGGGACAGGTAAAACCACTACTTTAAGAATGTTGGCAGGATTGACAACTCCCGATAATGGATTGATAAGGGTTGGTGACAACACCTGGTTTGATGCCCAACAAAAAATCAACCTGAAACCACAAAAGCGAAAGATTGGTTTCGTTTTTCAGGATTTTGCACTTTTTCCCAATATGACTGTAAGAGAAAATCTGGAATTTGGGTTACTAAAAGATCAGCCGATTAAATTGATTGATGAATTGATTGAAATAACAGAATTGGAAACTTTACAGTATCGAAAACCACACACACTTTCAGGAGGACAAAAACAACGGCTTGCATTATCCAGAGCTTTGGTTCGACAACCTGATATTCTTTTGTTAGACGAGCCTCTTTCTGCATTAGATGATGAAATGCGTTTTAAATTACAGGATTACATTTTACAAGTACATAAACATTTTAAACTAACGACCATTTTGGTAAGCCATCATCTTCCTGAGATTTTTAAATTATCTGACAAAGTAGTTGTACTTAACAAAGGAAGAATTCAAAAACAAGGGACTCCAGAGGTAGTGTTTTCACAAGATAAAATCAGTAGTAAATTTAATTTGACAGGAGAGATTTTAAACATAAAAAAAAGCGATGTTATTTACATTGTAAGTGTTCTTTCAGGAAATAACATTATAAAAGTAATTGCAACAGAAAGCGAAGTAAAAAGCTTTTCAATTGGACAAAAAGTATTTGTTGCTTCAAAAGCGTTTAATCCAATCATTAAATGCCTTTAGATTATTTTTTCATGTTTTTTGTGCCTTCACACTTTTAGCTAATCAGTATTATTTATCGTGCCTGGCTCCTCTAACGATCCTAAAAAGATGGAGTACAGAAGGAAACAACGCATCCATCGTTTCTTTTGCGCCTTTTGTAGAGCCTGGTAATGCAAGTATCAGGCATTTATCTTTCATACCTGCAACTCCACGTGAAAGCATAGAGAATGGTGTTCTGTCCTGCCCATAATTTCTTGCCGCTTCCATGATGCCGGGAATTTCAAGATCAAGCAACGGGCGAATTGCTTCAGGAGTCGTATCTCTTGGAGAAAGTCCTGTGCCTCCTGTTAAGATAATCATATCGTTATCGGCTTCACAAAGTGCTTCCACTTTCTCCTGAATAATCTTCAGTTCATCAGGAATGATTATATAGTCTGAAATTGTTACCGAACAGGATTCCAGTTTACTTATAATGGCTTTCCCCGCTTTATCTTCTTTTTTCCCATCGGCAATACTATCCGAACAAACAACGACAGCAGACTTCAAATCCTTTCTGAATTTGTCCTTAAAATCTGATTTACCTCCTTTTTTCTCCTTCAGTTTGATGGACGCAATTTCAATTCCTTTATCAATAGGTTTGAGCATATCATAAATGGTAAGCGCCACTACCGATGCCCCATGCATGGCTTCTACCTCAACACCGGTTTTATAAACGGTACCGACTTCTACTTCAATTTTTATTTCTTTATCAGCAATTTCATAACGTATCTGCGTAAACTCAACGGGCATGGGATGACAATCCGGAATCATATCACTGGTACGTTTCACGGCAAAAAGACCTGCAGTACGGGCAGTTTCAAGTACATCTCCTTTAGGAACGGTTTTATTTTTTACAGCTTCTACCGTTTCTTGTTTGCTGCATCGAACAATGGCAAAAGCTATTGCCTTGCGTAATGTGGTCGATTTGTGCGTTATATCTATCATGATTTATTTTTTATTTGTTTTCCATATATGTGTGTCGTCTTCAAACAATTCTTTTCCCCAGATCGGAACATTAGCTTTTATCTCTTCCACAATCCATCGGCATGCATCAAATGCATCTTTACGGTGTTTGGAAGATGCAAAAACAAAAAGTGAAATCTCTCCTGCCTTTACCATTCCTAAACTGTGATAAAAATGAAGACAGATAAGATTAAATTTAGAAAAAGCAGCCTCACGTATTGAACTAAATTTTTCATCAGCCATCTCCTCATATGATGAATATTCGATTGCCTGAACAGTTTTTCCTTTAATTACATCGTTTCTAACTTGTCCTAGAAAAATGTCGTGAGCACCTATAGTTGTTTTAGAGTTGTGTTTCTCAATGCAATCTGCAATGAATTGAGGACTGATTGCTCCATTGACAAAAACCTTATGTGATTTCGTATTACTCATTTGTTAATAGTACTTTCTTTTAACCAGGCCATGACCCCTCCCTGCAGGTTATACAGATTTTCATAACCGAATTTGATCTGTAAGAGTTCAATTGCTCTGCGGCTTCGTATGCCACTGCGGCAAAAAACGATAACCTTTTTATCTCTGGGAATTTCTTTCACTCTTTGCTCAATGCTGTTTAAAGGAATTTTCGAATCGTTTAACTCATCAACAAAAGGATTTTCATTAGGTTCACGCACATCAAGCAGTTGGATATCTTCCATTGAATTGATCAAATCATTAAGTCTGGAGACAGATATTTCTTTTACTGTAGATTTATTCTGCATAGATGTACAGAAAAACTCATAATTCATCTTCTTAAATTCCTTTTCCGACTTTGGCATTGATTTTAGCCAGGCATCATTTCTTTTTAATTCAATCGTATTAAAACTCATGGATAGTGCATCCACTAACAATAGTTTTCTGGAAAGAAGTTCTCCAATTCCAATAATTATTTTCAGTGTTTCATTTGCCATAAAAGTGCCGATGATACCCGGCAAAACACCTAGCACTCCTATTTCTGAACAGGAAGGAGTATCATCAGAAGAAGGTGGAATCGGGAATAAACAACGATAAGTAGGGCCCAATTCTCCCTTCTTATTTTCATAATTAAAAATGGAAACCTGTCCTTGAAATTTGAAAATCGAACCTGATACTAATATTTTTCCTGTCAGGACGCAAGCATCATTTACAAGATAACGCGTAGAAAAATTATCCGTTCCATCAACGATAATATCGAATTTGGAAAAAATTGAGATTGCGTTGTGTGTTGTGAGTTTTGTATTGAAAGCATTAATGGAAACCAAAGGATTTTGTTTCTGCAATTTCAATTTTGCTGTTTCGGCTTTGGATTTCCCAATATCTGAAACATCAAATAATATTTGTCTTTGCAGATTTGTTTCATCCACCACATCAAAATCAATAATTCCTATTTGCCCCACACCCGCTGCTGTAAGGTATTTAAGAACCGGACAACCCAAACCTCCTGCACCAATTACCAATACTTTCGATTTTTTCAGTTTCTCCTGCCCTTTAGTTCCAATTTCGGGAAGAAGTAAGTGCCTGCTGTAACGCAATATTTCTTTTTCCGATAGCATATTATCCTCCTGCAAAAGGTGGAAGCAGAACTACTTCATCACCCGGTTTTAAAGATGTATTATCACCAACGATTTGTCGTTCAACAGCTATAATAAATGAATGGTTTTTCAGAGCAGGAAAATCAGAAAGAATTTTTTCCCTTAATGAATCCGTATCATTCACTCTTTCTATTTCTATGAAAGAATTTCCTGCTGCTTCAGCTAAAAGTCCAAATAATTTTACATGTATGCTACTCTTCATAATGAATTAATCTGTGATAATTCTTCGGGAGTATTAATGTTTGTGAAATAACGGCTATCAAACTTGGTGTTATTTATATTGATGCTATTTGTCTGAAATTCTTTTAATACATCCTGTATTTTCAGTTTATTCTTTTTAAGATGTTCTGAAAATCTCTCTACACAAGATGAATTATAAACGGCACAAAGTGGTTCAAATTTCTCATTATTTATTGGCACAGCAATATCGAAACCAAAAGAATTATCTACGATAAATTGAAAAATACTCCTGTTTAAAAAGGGCATATCGCAACCCACTATCAAATTTTTCCTCGTTTTACTGAAAGTCAATGCGGTATGAATTCCTCCCATAGGACCACGATTTTTTAAAATATCTCTGTAAACCCTGTATCCAAGATAATTATAATTCTCTTCGTTTGATATGATGATGATGTCGTCAACTACTTGTTCAAGCTCTTCAATCAGATGTTCAATAATTCTTTTCCCTTTTACTACAAGCAATCCTTTATCGGAACCCATTCGGCTGTTTTTCCCTCCTGCTAGAATAAAACCGCTTATCTTTTTATCCTTCATTTCAATTACGCTTAATTATATTAAATATAAAACCAGAGTATCCTGCCAGTGAAAGATATGCAGATTCTTCTACCATGCGTTGGTAAAGTTCACGCTTCGTATTTATAAGTAAGTTAATAACAAATATTTTTGTATGGCAACAGATGAATTTCAACGTTTTCTTCCTTTTTTATTTTTTTTCTGTTTTCAGGCAGATAAATAAGACAATCCGCAAAAGCAAAAGATGAGATATTGTTTGATTCCTGTCCACTTAGAATGTTAACATGACCTTCTGAAACCTTCCCTTTCAGAAAATAAGAGAGTCCTTTCTTTTTCTCATAATCAGAGGCAAGGGGCAAATTTATTTTTTCCAGGAAAACCGCTGAATGTCCTTGTAGTATTTGCAATGCAGGATAAACATATTCATAAAAACAAGACAGTGCAGCAGCAGGGTTTCCCGGCAATCCGAATAGCAAACACTTTTTATATTTCCCGAAAAATAAAGGTTTGCCTGGTTTCTGTGTGATCTTGTAAAAAATATTTTCTACTCCAATTCTTTTCATGCTACTCCAGACAAAGTCATATTTTCCAACAGAAATTCCTCCAGTTATAAGAACTATGTCAGATATTTCAATAGCTTTATTAATACTCTCAATAGTTCCTTTCTCTGAATCTTTTGAATAAAAATTCTTTAGAACATTAATGTTTAGTGCTTCAAGGGAAGCATTTAGAGCAATGGCATTTGATTCATATATTTTTCCCTCAGCAAGGGGTTTTCCGGATGCTTGCAACTCATTTCCTGTAACAATGATAGAAATATCAGGTTTTGGAAAAACTTTCACCATTGTAACTCCAAGACTTGCAAGAAGACCAATGGCTCCGGGATTCAACATATTTCCTTTTTGCAATACCACATCTCCCTTTTTTATTATTGAACTTTTTTTTCTGATGTTTGAGCCAATAGAAAGACATGGATTATCAATGGTTAAATATTCTTTTTCTATTGTAACATGTTCCTGCATCACAACAGTGTCAGTACCATTAGGGACTTTTGCCCCTGTAAATATTCTAACTGCCTGTCCTGAGATTATTCTTCCCTTAAATGGATGCCCTGCAGGAGATTCCCCTATTATTTTTATTTTTTTCTTCTGTATAAAGTCAGCGTGTTTTATTGCATAACCGTCCATCGCTGATTGATCAAATGGAGGGTAATGGGAAGGAGAGATAACATTTCTGGCTAAAACATAATGCAATGACTTTGTAATCTTTCTGTCAACCGGCATAAGAGCCACAGAAGATTTTGTTATAAGTTGTCTTGCTTCTTCAACTGAAATCATTAGCAATATGTTTTAAAATGAATAGTGCTTGTTAAAAAAAATCGAAATTTGTATTACCCGACAATTCATCTGCATACTTGTTTATTTTTTCCTGAAGTAAATAAAATGATTTCATGGTTTCTTCACCTGCTTTTGTAACAGTTGAACCACCTCCACCATTTCCACCAAGTTTTATGTCAACCAAAGGCATATTTGCTCTTGCATTCATATCTTTTACTAATTGCCATGCCTTACGATAAGACATGTTTAACCTTTTTGCTGCACTACTTATAGAACCTGTCTTTTTAATGTTTTCTAAAAGTGATAATCTGCCCATACCAATAAATGCTCCTTCTTTTTCTTCAATCCAAACTCTTACTCTTATTTGATATTCTTTCTTTTTCATTTAATTTAATTCAACCACCAATACTCACCATACACCTTGTTGAAGGATATTCTAGCTCACTGTCTATCGAATTAAGATCTTCTCTTCCACCCTGCATAAATTCCTTTTTGCAAACTGATGATCTAATTAATTGAGTAATATCTTCTCCATTTCTAAACTGGGTTAGGATATCGATTTCCGATTTTGCGAAAAGGCAGTTACGCAATTTCCCGTCTGAGGTTAAACGTATCCTGTTGCATCCTTCACAAAACGGATTAGAGATCGTGCTGATGAATGCAAAAGTTCCCGCATGATCAGGGATGCAATATTTTTTTGCAGTATCCTGAATTTTATCATTTAGTTTTACCACATTATATCGTGTACGGATTTTTTCAAGTGATTCACTCATCGAAATCATTTTTCCCTTATCCCACCGGTTTCCGCGGAAAGGCATAAACTCAATGAAGCGGATATGAAGGGGAAGATTTTCAGTCAAAGCAATAAAATCCAGTATCTCATCGGCATTCATGCCTTTCATCAATACCACATTCACTTTTACATGAAAATTATTCTTCAGTAAAAGATGAATATTATCCATCACGCGATGGAAAAAATCCCTTTTAGTAATAGAAAAGAATTTTCCTTTACTGAGTGTATCCAAACTTACATTCACAGATTTTACTTTAGCATTTATCAGTGCATCTATATATTCATCAATAAAGACACCGTTTGTGGTGATGGCTAACTCGGCAGGATGTGAAGAAAGGCGATGGATGATTTCTTTAAAATCTTTACGCAGAAGCGGTTCACCACCGGTGAGGCGGATTTTTTTTACTCCTAAATTAATGAAAACAGCAGAAATATTTTCTATTTCCTCAGCGGACATCTTTGGAGCATTCGCAAAAAATCCTTTTGGCAGATCATCCGGCATACAATAAGAACATCGCAGATTGCACCTGTCAGTCAGTGAAATGCGCAGGTAATCATGTACCCTATTAAAACCATCAGTCAGCATATTAATCTTTTCTTACAATATCTTTAGCTTCTTCATCTTTAGCTTCTTCCTTTAACCCTTCTTTTGCTTTGTTAAATTCACTGATGCCCTGGCCTAATCCTTTCATAAGTTGGGGTATTTTTCTTCCACCAAAAAGTAGTAAAACAATGGCAAGAATTATAACTATTTGCCATGGCCCAATAATTCCTAATAGTATCATATGATTATATATATTTGGTTAACATCCACTTTCATTTTTAAAATCTTGTTCACTTTCGGGAATTTCAATATTATTTGAACTATCTCCATAAAGCCAAATGTAATATTTTTTTAATCCTCCTTTTAAATTATAAACTACACGACCTTTGTTTTTTAAAAACTCAGAAAGTTTTTCACTTCTATGCCCTGTTTTACACATAATAACTATGCTTTTATCAGTAGGCAATGTATCAGGATTATTAAATATTAAATTATCTTCTATGTGAAAAGCATCTTTTAGCATTTGGTATTTCCCCGTTAATTCATCTGTTTTTCTAATATCAATTAACATTACTTTAGGGTCATTTATTATTAGTTGCTGAAATTTTTCAGGATCTAGGTTAATAATTGACCCCAGTTTATTTGTTGAAGCTTGTTTTGCAGTTAAATTAGGTTCTAATGAAGTATCATTTTTTACACATGAACTAAACAACATTATTACCACTATAACCACAGAACAAAATTGAGCTATTCTCCTGCCTTTATTTATGAATATTTTAAAATTAAAATTCATAAATGACATTTCAAATAAAAGCCCCTATAAAGGAGCTTTTATAATTAACTAAACTTTTGTAACGGCAACATAAGAGTCGTAATATGATGTACTAGATCCAACAGGACAAGATAAAACAACATCTTTAAGAACAGGGTCAAGCATAAAGAGTGGGTTAGGAGCTAACCCGGCTAACCTTCTTTTATCTCCTTTAATAGTGTGGCCATCAACTTCTATATCATTACCTCCATAAGCCCAGTGGCCATAGTGGTGAGAAAGCCCAACTACACCAGGTGCGATACCTTCTTTCACCCATACTTTAACTTTAGTCTCAAAACCACCACCTTTACCAAGGTTAACTTTACCTTCTGAATTTGATGTACTGGTAATGTGAACCATGTCATCCGTTTTTAACCCTAATTTTTCAGCATCAACTGTGTTCATCCACAACCTGTTTTCCGGTTGTAAACCAATGTTGGACCAATAATTTGAAATGGTTCTGGAGTGGCCTCCAAATGGTTGTTTAAAAGTGATGATTTTAAAAGGGAATTTTTTAGTGTCTTGTACTAAAGGCTCCTCTTTAATGTTAAATTGACCTCTATAGTTTGGATATCCATACATGTATTTTCCGCTCATAGAGTTTTTCCTGTTTGCCATGTCTTCCATAAAGAAATTAAACATATGTCCTATTTTCTTCTTCATATATTTATTGTCATACGAATCTTCATAATTGGCAAACCTACCACCTCTATTAAGAACGTAAACTATTTTACGCCATTCTACATCGCTTACCGCTTTTTTCCATTTATTCTCATCAAAAACAGATTTTGGCAGATGCCTTCTTGCTTTACGGAATATTTCCATTTCTTCATCAGAAGCATTAGGAACAGCTTCATTCTCTTTATCACCATAAGCTATGTTTGCAACAGCTCTTAAGAAAAAATCTTCAGGTCTGTTCCAATCTAATCCATCTCCAAAAGCATCTTTACCAACACCTGGTAATTTAAGTGCTTTACCAATAGCAATTAAGAATGCCTCCATACTTATCGGCATCACTTCTCCATCAACAGTAACTTCTTCTGTTAATGGTACAGCAACAGGTTGACGAACTTTACTTGCTGGAGTGGGCACGTCAGGTGTCGCATGAGGAGTTCCCCAACGCTCTAAATAAGTTAAATCAGGCACAATATAATCGGCAAACATAGAGGTTTCACCCACGACAATATCTGAACAGATAAATAATGGGAGGATATCAGGATTACTGTAGGTGCTGATATCTTTATGACCACTACCAGGTACAGAAAATGCAGGTGTTCCTTTATGTAAATACATTATTTTTGCCTTATAAGGATAACCCATTTTTTGAGAAGGAGCAATTTCCTGATATACACCGCTAGCTAAAGGATACCAAGGGCGTTTTGCAGGATAACCATCTCTTTCAAATAAGGTTGATTTTTCATATTCACCACTTCCTTCACGCGTTATTGTTGTTCCGAATTGTTTAAAGCCACCATTTGGTTTTGTATTGGTACTGTAAACACTACCCGGTTTTCCTCCGGCTTCGTGCCAATGTCCACCACCTTTAGTTAATCCACCTTTCCAATCTATGTTTCCTACCATTAAATTTAGCGTAATCAACAAGGTGCTAAAGTAAAATCCATCGGTATGTTGACAGGCTCCTCTGTAAAAATCAATAGCAGATTGTTTACCATGTGATGTAAATTCCCTGGAAAGCTCAATTATTTGTTTCACCGGTACACCACATTCTTTGGAGTATTCCTCTATTGTTTTAGAGAAAGCATGTTCTTTAATTATTTGAAAAGAAGATTTTACCGGTTCTCCATTCACTTCGGTATCAACAAAAATATCGCCTTCAACAGGATTATTGGTATCCTCATAATTAACAGCAACTAAGTTCCCGTTTTGAGAAACTACATGTTCTTCTTCAGAACCTTTACCTATTTCATTTGCTCTTAGTAGTTTTTGAGGGCGGCCATCGATTATTCTTACTAAATGCGTAGCATTGGTATAAGAAGGCTCTCCATCCGCATTAGCAGCTGCCTTATTTGCATTTTCCAGAAAACGACCATCAAATCTATTGTTTTCTATCATCCATCTAATCATAGCCAAAGCTAAAGCACCGTCAGTACCGGGTGTTACAGGCAGCCACATATCGGCTTGTGCTGCGTCATTGGATAATCGAGGGTCAACAACAGCTATTTTTGTACCATTATTAACTTTATTAGTGGTTACTTTCTCAGACATTGGTGTTAAACCGAAATTAGCTGAAAAAGCACCTGTACCCCAGAACAAAATAAACTTAGCATTAGCTAAATCAATTTTCATGTGATGTGTCTTGTGATGTGTCATTTCAGAAAAAGCTATATGATGGCTTTCTTCACAAATGCTAAAGTGGTCGAATTGATTTACAGAACCAAAACAATTTTTAGTAAAGAATTTTCTTATTTCTTTACGACCGTGTTCCATACGTCCGGAATTAAAAATAAACTGATTATTTTTTGGGCCTAAATCCGGATGGTCCGGGTCTATCAATTTATCCAGATTGGCTGCATGTATTTCTTTAAATTCATCAACAGTCATTTCTTTGTTTTGAATTTTTGCAACATCAGCGGCCATCGCTTTAAAAACTTCCGGATCTTTTAATGCCAACACTTCTTTAAACCCGGGATAATGCCTGTTATCACCTATTCCACTAAAATTTTTACCACCATCAACAACCTCCTTAATGAATTGATCCCATTCAATGGTTTCCCATTTGCCGGAGCCTCTTTCTCCTTTACGTTTTAAAACTTTTCTCAATCGATAAGGGTCGTAATAAGTTTGTACACCTGCTTGTCCTTTAGCACATAATTTTCCGTCTGCCTTCACAGAATCTGTTAAAGGTGTGTCATAGTGTAAATGAGGTAAATAATTTTGTGGGCTGTATGGATTACCATCAATTTTAGCTAATGTACCATCCCATATTTTTGCTTTGTTTGGACATGCAACATGACATTGCAAGCAAGTAGAATAAATAACATTCTCTGGCTTTGATAATTCATAAGCCATTTCTGAAGTTATATTTGGACTTGCTTTGCCATTTGCTGCTCTCAAGAGCCAAGGCATTTGTGAGGCAACTGCTGCACAACCGCCTACAAAAGCAGAAGTTTTTATAAAATCTTTTCTACTAACCCCATTGTTTGGTTTTTCGATTGATTTTTTATTTTTTATTTCTTTCATCGCTTTATTTTTTATTTCTTTCATCGCTTTATTTTTTAAATTAAGCTGTTTGTGTAGCTGTTACACCTATGTTAACTTTATTTTCTTGTTTTTCTTCTGTTAAAGAATACATTGGTAACATTTTCCAAACCCAGCCTAAAACTAGTGCCATCAGGCAGAATAATCCAATAGAGGATAGCCATTCAATGCTGCTTGGAGAATAGCTATAAGCTAAACGAGATTCAGCAACAAATGAATTATCCAGACCTGGAAGATGAGGTTCTATATATGCAGGAATTACTAATAAGTATCGCACACATATTATTCCTATAAATACAAAGAACCCTGCAGCAGCCAGTACTGAAGGTTTATTAGATGTGCTGGTTAGAATAATTGGTAATATCCAGGCAGCAAATATTTGACCACCCCAAAATAGTAATGCATATTTACCGAACATAACTTCATGAAATACAGCAACATGATCAGGTATGTGTCCATAAAATCCAACCAATACATCTGCTAAAAATAGGATAATGTCAATTTCGATAAACATTACTAAATAACTTTTAAGTCCATTTAATAAATTTTGATAATCGCTATCTCTTTTACCCCAAACTGAATAAAGGAAAAGCATTAATCCACAACCGGATACTAAAGCTGAAACAAGGAATATAATTGGGAATAAACCACTAAACCACCATGCTTTTGCAGCTACTACTCCAAAAATAGAACCCGTACCTCCATGAACCACCAAGGCAGTAGGAATACCGATAATACCCAAGAATTTAATGCGTTTTTTACCTTTATTATCTGCGTATAGTTTTCCTTCTTCCGTTTCCGGAATTTTCCAGCCAAAAGAAACTAAACTCACAAACATTTTTTTAATGCCTGTGCTATTAGCTTTTACTATTGCCAGATCGTTCCGCATTAAGTAATACAATTCGGAAACTATAATAACAATGTAAAACAAATAAGCTAAACATTCCCAAGCTAAAACAGAGGTATGATGCCAACTGGAGAAAAGTTTCCAGAATCTCCATGGATGCCCTAAATCTAACCAAACAAAGCCCAATCCTGCAAATAATGCAATTAAAGCTGAAACAAGGGCTATTCTGCCCATTTTTTCGAGATGGTGCATATTAAATACATATACCATGGTAGAGAGTAGGAATGATCCTGCTGAAAGACCAATAAAATAGATGTAAAATACAACCCATAACCCCCATGAAACATTAGTTAAATTGGTGACTTTCATTCCTAAATTTAGTCGAGTGTATATTGCCCACAACCCGATTGCTGCAAAAACACCCATTATTAAGAAAATTATCTTTTTCATTTTTTAAGTTTTTAAAGTTTATACTAAATAAAATACATTAGGCTTAGTTCCCAATTCTTCTTTCAACCTCATCATTCTATCAGATATAACTAATTCAGACACCAAGGCATCTTTATCATTATAATCTCCAAAATAGGTTGCTCCACCCAAACAAGTGGTTACACAAGCAGGCAACATACCGTTAGATATTTTATGTAAACAGAAGGTACATTTACGTGCATTCCCTTTGGGCGAACAATTTTCATCATCTATACTTCTTGACCGGGGAATACCATATTCCGGTGTTGGTCTTGTTTCGTAATCAGTAATTGCGGGAGTACCATCTTCAAAGTATTCTCCGAAATCAAATGATCTTGCACCATAAGGACATGTGGTAATACAGTATCTACAACCGATGCATTGGTCGTAATCTACTACAACAATTCCATCAGGTCGTTTATAAGTTGCACTTACAGGGCATACCTCAACACATTGTGGTTCACTACAATGCATACATGGTCGAGCTAAAAATTTCTTACTTACATTTGGAAAAGTACCTATTTCTGTTTCCGTTACCGGTCTATAGATTACACCGGGGGGTAAGTTGTTTTCAGATACACAAGAAACAGTACAAGCCCTGCACCCGGTACATTTTTGCTGGTCAATTACCATAATCCAATGCCTTTCTTCAACCGGTTTAGCAAGTGCTCTTTTTAAATCAGAACGCATGCGTTCCAACTGACTTCCTTCCGGGAATGTGTCAGGACTATCTAATAATTCAGCAACCTCTTCCCTTGGTGTTTCTGCAAACACGGGTGTTGCCATCATTGCTGCGGCCCCTCCGGCTAACGCCAAAGCTTTAGTAAGAAATTCCCTTCTGTCGCTTCCCTGTGAACTTTCTTTGGCTTTAACAGCAAGTTGTTTTTTTGAATTTTTCATGTTAGCTGAGTTTGTGTGAGTTATTAGAATTTGTATTCGAAGTTCAAGTAAACTTTGGGTTTGGAAGCTGGATCAAGCGCAG
>CAZUDW010000016.1:0-34889 GCA_964619305.1 uncultured Flavobacteriales bacterium | reverse complement strand
CTTTTTCACGTACTCCCTGTCCATGTTTTTGAACTCAATAAAATTTTTGCGTAACATCTGTTAGCCATATCATTCCGCTCCAATATGATATCATTCTGCTCCAATATGATATCATTCTGCTCTATTATGGGGTCTGTTCAGTTAACTGTGTCAACCCTGAAGTAACCGCTCTTTCTATAATAAAACGCTTAAAACCAATCAATTAATCTTATATTTCATTTAAAAATCAATAAAAATGAGTAGAATCATCCCAAAACCGGTTTTGGTTAACATTGCTTAATTAACTCAAATTCATTCAATTTGCTCTTTGCCTTTGTACTTCATACATCCCAATGCCGGCTGCTACTGAAATATTCAATGAAGCTATACTGCCGGACATGGATATTGCAACCAAATGATCTGCTTTTCTTAGCAGAGAATTAGAGATGCCTTCTCCTTCAGAGCCTAAAATCAATGCTGTTGGAATTGTCAGATCACATTCATGGATATTCTCTTTGGCTTTTTCGGTCAGTCCCAAAACCTGTATGCCGCTTAACTGTAAAAACTCCACACTTTTTACAAGACTCTCAACACGGCATAGTGGTATTTTTAATAATGCTCCTGCTGATGATTTCACTGCATCTTTACCCGGTAAAGCACTTCCTTTTTTGGGAAGTATGATCGCATCAACTCCAAAACACTCAGCTGTCCTGGCAACTGCTCCCAGGTTGCGCACATCGGTCACCCCATCCAGCAATAATACAAATGGCGCATTGCCACTTTCATATAAGGAGGGTAAGAGTTGTTCAATAGACTGAAACTCAACCGGAGAAATAATGGCTATAATTCCCTGATGATTGGTTCCTGCAATACGGTCAAGTTTTTCTGCCGGCACTTCCTGTACAAAAATATGAATAGAGTGAGCAGTTGTTATTATCTCTGATATTCTTTCCCTGTTGATACCCCTTTTTATTAAAATCTTCATGATATTCACTCCGCTTTTCAAAGCTTCGGCAACAGGATGTGTGCCACAGATCAGTTCATTCCTCTTTATTCCCATAGTATGAATCAGTTACTGGAAAAGGCTCTGCCCTGCCTCCAACTGTCAACCGCTCTGTACCAACCATTTTTGTAAATCGGGGAACGGCTCATTTGAAAATCGTTGTCAGAAAAAGGATTGGCAGCTTTAATAAATGTATAATTCAGTGACATAAAATTATTTTCTTCTCCATATATCCAGCTTTCAGAGTCTCCGGATTTATAAAGAACGTTTGGCGGTCCGAACACAATATAAATCATACCCCGGTCTGTTTTCCAACCTTCAACATAGGATGTAAAATACCGGTTTGCATTTTGCACACGTGTATAATATTCTTTGATCAACTCCCTGGCTCGCTCTTCTGTTACACCATTATTTAACCAGAAGCGATCAAAGGCTTTTTTTGTGTTTTCTGCTTTAATGTTGTCGTATTCTCTTTTTGTTGTTATATACCTCAAGGCATCGGTCATCTGTTCTGTTGATTGAACTAGTGGGAAATGATCGTCAAACAGGAAAAGCGAAAAACCTCTCCTGTTATTATTCATCGTATCAGTTTGGATAAAATATAATCCAGGCGAATGAAAATTGATTTGAATACCTCTCTGCTCATTTGATGCGATCACAAAAATGCTATCTGCTTTATAGCTGAATGGTTTTGATTCTACAATTGAAAATGGTGGACCCGGAAGGGGAAACTCCCTGTTATAATATCTGCAGAAAAAATTGTTTATAATATTATTCCTGTAATAAAAATAACAAGTTTCATTTTTTTTCAAATAATTCCTGAAAAGCGGGTATTGCCCATCAGCAGTGCACAACAGAAAATTCTGATGACCGAACTTATCTGTTTTATCAATATCTATAAACTGTGGCATTTTCTCTTGATTGCGATATATGTCTATAGCTTCAATTTCCAGCATATAAGTTTCGCCTTGTTTTGCCTTAATATCTATAAAACCTATTATCTCATTATTCTTACCATAACTTACTGAATCACATATTATAGTTGTTGCACTATCTAAAATTTTAGGAATATCGACAGAATGCAGCAATTTATATCTGAGCTTAATTTTTGCCTGATATTTTTTTCCGTCTTCTTTACGATTGTAGAGAAGTTCATCTGTGAAGAACTTAAAATGTAATTGGGATGTTGAATCTGTGTTGTGAAAGACCTGATACAATGGATGTAGAACATTCAGATTTGGTTTATATATAAAGGACAGATTTGAACTACTGATGCGTTTAGTCGCTGAGCAATAAGATAACAGAGTTGCTGTTATTAAAGCAAACAGAATTGAATAAAGAATTTTCATAAGTCTTCCTGAGGGGGTTTATCTAAGAATTTTTGTTCAAACTTTCCACCTTCAACACCATCGGTTATATTATAAATATCTTTATCGATCTTTTTGAATTCATTGGAGGCACGGTTGTATGTTGTTACCACAGTTCCAAGTTGATTGCCAAGCTTGAGCAGATCCGATTCATATGAATTCAAATGTCTGGCAAGATCTTCTATTCTCTTCTGAATCTCTTTGACAGAAGCTTCGATTTTAAGTGCTTTTAATCCTTGCAATACAGTTTCAAGATATGCATAAAATGAGGTAGGGGAGACAATAATTACGTGTTTGCTGAATGCATATTCTATCAGATCTCTGGTATTTACTTCTACAGTTCCTACGTTATAAATCAATAAATTATAATAAATGCCTTCTGCAGGTATAAACATAAAAGCAAAATCTGTTGTCCCTTCCTGCGGTCGAACATATTTGGCAGTTTCATCTATGCGTTTTTTAACATCAGATTTGAATATTTTTTCCATTTTCTGTCGCGACTCCCTGTCATCGGTTTGCACGAGTTTATTGTAATTTTCAAGAGAAAATTTTGCATCAATCGGAATGATCATATCCCTGTAAAAAATAGCGGCATCAGCAATTTCTCCATCTTTAAAAGAATATTGAATTTTATATTGATTAGGCTGCAGTACATTGTTCAACAGTGCTTCGAGAAAATATTCACCCAATATACCTCTTTGCTTTGGATTTTGGAGAATCCTCTCCAAACTCTTCATTTGCTCTGCAAATCCAAGAACCTGCTGATTTGTGCTGTCAAGTTTTGATAATCTCTCGGTAACTTCGGCAATGATTCTCTGGCTTTGTCCAAATTGTTTTTGCAATGTGCCGGCAGTAGTATTCTGAAATGATGTAATACTTTCAGAAATCAAGTCAAGTCGCCCCTGCAATTCTTTCCTGTTCTTGTCATTTACATCTTGCACTTTCTCCCTTATTTCCCGGATTTCATCTTTAAGTTTATCATTTAACTCATACAATGTTTGTTCATTGATTTGATTAGCGTTGCTCCCGGATTTCAATAAAACATAAAAGACAGCAACCAGTGAAGCCAGAATCAATATTGAAATAGTAAATATTAGTGTAATCATTGACAGTGATTAAACCATGTAAAAATAAAGTATTTATGCCAAAAGATTGATGAATTAATTGTTAAGGATGATTACGTACGTTCCAACATTAATTATATTGAACAAATCGGTAACATCCCTATTGCTTAACCTGATACAACCATGAGATGCCGGATGTCCAAGCAGACCTTCGTCAGGTGTACCATGAATATAGATATTCCTTTTATAAGAATCAACATTACCTCCACTATTAATGCCGGGCTCTTCGCCTATCAGCCAAAGTATTCTTGTAGTAACATCATCTGACTTTGAGGCAGTTTTGTCGTTGTGGATTGTTGCAATATTACCGCTAAATACATGATTGATAAAGATACCGTTGAGGGGAACATCTTCACCGATTTTTGTTTTAACTGAATGCAGTCCTAAAGGTGTTTGCAAACTGTTTGCATTATTTCCTGCTCCTTGAGCAGACGTTGAAACGACAAACTCCTTCATTACCTGACCATCTCTGATCAGAAACATTCTTTGCCGTTTAATTGAGACATAAATATATTCATGAAAATCTTTATCGCTGAAACGTAATGTCAGATATTCCTGCAGAAACTCTACAAAAGGGTAATTTCCTTCTGAAGTTGTTCCGGCTTTTGTTTTATAAACAAAAGGCATAGATATCAGGAATAAGATTATGCTCCATGTTTTCATGTGGCAAAATATAACTAAAAGTAGTTTACAAAACCAAAATGTATTTTGGCAGTTTTAAATAATATAGGGTTTTCAAATTGTTTCCCTAAAGCATAGCTGATAGAGAAAATGCCGGTTTTTGTTTCAAAACTGATCCCTGCACCAAACCCAATTGGTTGATCAAATATCCGGTTTCCTATACTTGTGTTCTCATAATATGCTGCATTACCAAAAATGTAGGCGTAAGAGTTCTGTTCAAGCAAGTACCTGTATTCCAGGGAGAAAATGGAAAAAAGTGATGCATTGATAGACTCTTCGTCAAAACCTCTGAGGGTGTGCAATCCACCAAATCTATACAATTCATTTTCAAACAAGGATTCATCATATATCCAGCTGCTCTGAACACCTACATTCAGCGTGGTTCGTTTCAATAGAGGAATAAATAAATCAATATCAGCAATTCCACGGTATTGTACTGATTTCAACTGTAATGAATCATATACTTCAGCATTAATATTAGGGTTCTTTTTGATTAATTTGTTGCCCAAACTTCCAGTTAGATCTAATGAAACACCTTTGCGTGGATTTAACCTATAATCAAGTTTGTCGAGTCTTAATCCAAGACCATAAGAAATTGTAGAAATATCAGCATACGAAGGCAAAGTTGTGGTGGTAGCTAAACCTGATGTTGAAATAAGATTTGAATTGTCTTGTGAGACAAAAACCTTAAAATAATTGCCTCCCTTAAGTAGGTATTGTATGCCTAACTCCTTATTTACATTTGAATAAAGGGTGTCTCTCCGATAAAGTTTTATCGTCATGTCTAAGCCAAAAGGTGTGTTAAAAAAAAAGGGATAGACAAACCCGGTTTTTAAGTCTTGAGTTTTCGATTGCAATTTTCTCCAATTGAAATCAATCGTTTCTCCGTGATGCAATGAATTCAATAATTTGATTCGGGCTTCCCCCGTAATCAGCATTTTACCTGTTTGTTCATCAGGCATAAACCCGATGATGCCATTGAAATTACTTGATTTTCGTTTTAATAAAGACAAGAATATCTTGGTGTGTTTTTCTGTAAAGATGACTTTGACCGATTCTTTTTCAATTAAAAAAGGCAGTTCCCTGATCCGTTGAGAGATCTTTAATACTTGCGACTCATTATAAAGATCACCCGGCTTAATTCCAATATAATTGTAAATATAAGTTGGAGAGATTGCTACATCTCCCAATAAGCGAATACTGTCGACTTTTATTAATCTCTCTTTATGCAAGTCAAGAGTTGCAAGTACACTATCTTTATGAAATTGAACACTATCTAATTTAATGTTGGCGAAAGGGAATCCGTTATTTTCACAATAAACAAGAATCTTTTCAATTAAGTCAGAAAATTTAAAGGGATCAATGATCTTTGAATGGAATGATCTATCTCTGTAGCCTATTGAATTTAATAAACTTTCATCTATGTTGCCATTTTTTAAATCGATCCAGGAATATTGCTTGCCCAACCTAATATAAACTTTATATTCAGCAGAATCGCTCATTATACTATCTATCGACATTCCTAGAAAACCATTTTTGTATGCCTGTATCATTAAGTCTTTTAATGCATGGTTAATTTCTTTCTCATTATTATATTCTTTCTTTAACTTGTTTGTTTTAAAAAATTCAATTCCCGGGCTTTCTGGATCAATAATAACTCTTGTTTTAAATTGTGCATATAAATTATTGTAAAAAAGAACATACAGAAATATAAAAAACGCTAATTTCATTATCAGTAATTCATTGGATTTCCATCTCTAAACGAACAAAAGCTTTTTATTATTCAATGCACCAGTCGATTTCTTCCATACCTTGATCCTTAAGTATTTCATTTGTTTTTGAAAAATGCCTGCATCCAAAAAAACCGGAGTGTGCAGAAAGAGGTGAAGGATGACTTGCTTTTAGTATATGATGTTTGGTCTGGTCAATCAAGGTTGCTTTATTCTGTGCAAATCTTCCCCACAATAAAAAAACAAGACCTGTTCTCCGGTCAGATAGTTCATATATTATTTTATCAGTAAAAATTTCCCATCCTTTATTTTGATGTGAACCGGCTTGGTTAGCCCTTACTGTAAGTATTGAATTTAACAGAAGGACTCCTTGTTTTGCCCATTTTTCAAGATTCCCATTTTTTGGAACCGCTATCCCAATATCTGCTGACAATTCTTTAAAAATATTATATAATGAAGGCGGCTGTTTAATTCCATCATTGACTGCAAAGCATAATCCGTTAGCTTGTCCCTTTCCATGATATGGATCCTGTCCAATGATTACAACTTTTACTTTATTGAATGGAGTCAGGTTGAGGGCATTAAAGATTAATTTCCCTGGAGGGTATATAATCTCTTTCTTTTTTTCCTCTTTAAGAAATGACTTCAGATCATTAAAATACTTGCTTGAAAATTCCTTAGATAAAACATCATTCCAGCTATCTTCAAGTTGAGGATTGATTTTAATTCTTACCATAATATAAGATAGAAATACAAATGTAAATCATTAAATGATGATCTAAATTAGTCTGAAATTTGTATTTATTAAAAAATGTTTGTTTTAATTGTCAAATGAATTATTTTTGCACAACATTTGTAACTAATAATCAGGTTGAACGTTAAAGCGACACTTAAAGAGTTTAGGATGAAAAAAACAGCTATTTTTTTAGCTATATTGATGTTTAGCGCTACACTTTTATACTCCTGTAAAAGCCATGAGCGTTGTCCGGCTTATGGGAAAATTGAGAAACAGAACCTACAGAAACACAGTTAAGAGTTTGATTTTTCAGCTTATTCTTAAAAATCCAGGTAGATTCAATTTGAAGTTACAAATGTTGTCATATATTTAATTCCAGCTACCGGCAACATTTAGCTACTGCTATTCAGGAAGGTTTAAATCCAATATATTCCGGTTCCTTGTGCCATAATTTTAGGTTTTTGGGGTGATTAGCTAATGGATTAATAAAATCTTCTGCCTGTTTTGGAAGTACTTTCGGGTAGTTCGGAAGTACTGTCGAGTAGCTCGGAAGCACTTTAGAGTGGTTGGATAGTGCATATTTGTCCCTGCCTTAAAGGACAGGGCAAAAAGCTCTGGGTAAAGGGCTGTTTTTCCTGTCCGCGTTTTTGTATGTAGGGTTTGGTTCTTTTGCTGATGTGAGCATATCTGTCAAAATCCGGATCATTGATTGATATCTAAGATAACATTTTTTTAAACTGAAATGGATTTAAAAAAATCAGGATATTTACACCCAACAAGGTACTGAAACTAAATAAGTAATAGTTTGTTTTTTGTCAAATCTCATCCCGATAAATCGGGAAAATAATTGAAATTTCGTACTTTTGTTACTAATGAGACCAGGAAAGAGGAAATACATTTATTGTTTTTTGTTCTTGATCATAGCTGTTTCTGCTTTTTCTCAGGAGGAGGATATAGATGAGACACGTCTCTTTTACAGAAGTGATGTATCCGGAGGTGCCTTGATTCATTCCAATGGATTGGGGGTATTTTATCGAAGATCCAAAAGAATCACGGGATTTAAGAAGAAATTTATCAGTGGAGAACTTATCAGTATGAAGCACCCGAAAGAACATAAAAGTTATAATCCTTATATTGACAATACAAAGGGGTTTGTTTATGGGAAATTAAATACTTTAACCATATTAAGAGCTGCATACGGAATTCAGAAAACCACATTTAGTAAAGAAACTAAAAGAGGTGTTGAAATAGGGTACCTGATCACTATCGGGCCTGAAATAGGTTTGGTTAAACCAATATATCTGGAAATAGCTTATCCCAATGTATCGTCTTACATTTATAAGTCCACTGAACGATATGATCCTGAGCGACACAATCTAAACAATATTTATGGAAGGGCTCCAGCCCTTAAAGGTATTGAAGAGATTAAATTTTACCCTGGAGCACAATTTAAATTGGGTTTAAATTTTGAATATGCAGCTATGGACGATATGATCAAAGCAATAGAAACAGGTGTCACTTTAGATATGTTTTATAAAAAAGTTCCTATTATGGCGGGTTTTCCTATTGGAGAACCAAATGCCGAACCCAAAAATCACCAGTTTTATATTACTCTTTATCTTGCTCTGCAATTCGGAAAAAAGTCTTATTAAACAGATTATCATTAATGACAGATAAAGCAATTAGACGAGGGAAACCGGAATGGTTACGTGTAAAAATTCCTTCAGGAGAAAAATACAATCAATTAAGAAATTTGGTTGATAAGAATAATCTGCACACAATCTGTGAGAGTGGAAACTGCCCTAATATGGGAGAATGTTGGGGTAATGGTACAGCAACATTCTTGATACTGGGCAAAATTTGTACAAGATCATGTGGATTTTGTTCTGTAGAGACGGGAAAACCAGCTCCAGTTGATCTGTCAGAACCTCAACGTATTGGTAAATCAGTTAAACTGATGAGAGTGAAACATTGTGTGATTACATCAGTAGATCGGGATGATCTTCCAGATGGCGGTGCAACAGTTTGGAAAGACACGATTTTAGAAGTAAAGAGACAATGTCCTTACACGACAATTGAAGCACTCATTCCTGATTTTAAAGGTAATAAAAATAGTCTTGCTAAAATAGTAGAAGCCTCCCCTGAAATTGTTTCACATAATCTGGAAACTGTTCAGCGTTTAACAAAAACCGTTAGAATTCAGGCAAAATATGATAGGAGTCTGGATGTCCTGAATTATCTGAAAAAGCAGAAAATGACGACTAAATCAGGAATTATGCTCGGGCTTGGTGAAACGGAAAAAGAAATAATTGAGACAATGGATGATCTGAAAAGTGTTGGTGTGAATATTATTACAATTGGGCAGTATCTGCAACCATCGAAAAAGCATCTTCCTGTTCAGGAGTTCATCAGTCCGTTACAATTCGAGAAATATCGTAAGATAGCAGTTAATAAAGGATTTCAATTTGTGGAAAGCGCTCCATTGGTAAGATCCTCATATCATGCAGAAAAGCATATAACCTAGCATTAACGCAAAAGCATATGTTTTGCCAAATTCATGTTAATTACTACCGTTTAATAAATGTCACTTTGATCCAATTGCCTTTAACCGTAAGTTTATACGATAAATTCTTATTTTTTAAAAAATTTGTATCTTTCAACCGATTTTTTTTAAAGACCTAATCCATTATCATTATGAAAAGAAAACTAGCGATTATTGTTATAACTTTTGCTTTAGGCAGTTTGTCATTCTTTTTATTGCCTGTAAAAGAGAACCATAAAAGTGTTTATGTCCCAAGAACTGAGTTAAACAAAGCTACCGGATGGCAGGGTGCTGCCGAAGCTATTGCTAAATTGAGAAATAATCCTAATACAGCTACGGTTTCTTATGCTGAATGGAATGATGCCTATGAAGGTGTGAAAGCAATGAGAAATCAGCGTGGAACCCTTGGAATGGAATGGGATCAGATAGGACCGGCTAATCAAGGTGGCAGAACCAGAGCAATTTTAGTTGATAAAAATGATCCAACAGGAAATACAGTATTTGCAGGAGGAGTAACGGGAGGTCTGTGGAAATCAACGGATGCTGCCGGCACCTGGACACCGGTCAACGATCTTGCCCCCAACCTTGTCGTTTCCTGTATTGCCCAGGGACCTGATGGTACAATATATGTAGGTACAGGTTGTGATTATGACGGATATGCAAATGCCCCGGCATTATTCTGGCCAGGCAAAGGAATATACAAATCTACCGATGGAGTGACTTTTTCTTTGATATCTTCTACCATACCTCCTGATAATACCAATGGTGATGTTTGGAGTTCTGTTCAGCGTATTGCAGTAGATCCCAATAATTCCAGCAGGATTTGTGCTGCAACGCACAGGGGTCTTCAGATTTCAACAGATGGAGGTAATACATGGGATAATCCTGTTTTTACTGACTATCCTTCCTGCAACATTCCTGCTAATGGTTTAGGAGGTGATGTTGTGATTCTTGATAATGGAACAATAATAGCTGTTGTTGGAGGAACAACATTCAGATCTACATCAGGAAACAGTTGTACATTTGAAAAACTAATTAACTATGGACTTCCTACAGCAGGAAGAATTGTTTTGCGTGAAGCACCTTCTGATAACAGTGTGGTTTGGGCCGTATCAGCCAATAGTTCTTCTGCAGATTTGAAGGGGATATACAAATCGACTGATTATGGTGCCAATTGGACTAAGGTACTCGGAAAAATAACAGATTATTTTGGGCCACTTTGTTCTTCAGCTAACTGCCAGGGGATTTATGATTTGGCTCTCGGAGTTTCTCCTGTGAATTCGAATAGCATCATCATTGGAGGTGTGGAACTATGGAAGTGGGATGGTAACTTAACAAGAATTGCATGGGAATTCGGGGGCTATCCTTATTATGTTCATTCAGACAAGCATTATATTTATTATGATCCTACAGACCAAACAGGGAATACAGTTTATTTTGGAACGGATGGGGGTATATTTAAGTCTATTGATGGAGCTGAAACATTTCTTGAAGCCAACCGAAATTATATTACCACTCAGTTTTACAGTGTATCATTTTTTGCAGCAGATTATAATACTGCCAACGCAGGTTTGTACAATTATGGATTCCCATTTGGAGGAACACAAGACAATGGGACTATCCTAGTGCCTATGCAGGTTATAAGCAGTGCTAATGTAAATACAGATCAGGATGGCATAGGTATTCTTGGAGGTGATGGATTTGATTCAGATGCTTCTCAGATATCTGCAGCCATGTTTGCCACCATTTACAACGGTTGCCTGTACAGAGCAAATTCTGCTGAAGGGTCAAATCTTTCTTTTGCAGACATCGGACCGTCCTGTGGTAATCCAGCCAATCCTTTCTGGACTGTTGCAAAGTTATGGGAATCATTGAATGATACATTGAGTCAGGATACCATCGTTTTCGCTCCTGATACAAATGATATAGGAATAGGTTCCGGCAATGATTTTCAGAAAACGTTTACAGGCACGCTACCTTTAACGCAAACATCTGCTATAATTGTGAACGGATCAGTCAGTTTTACAGCTGGTCTCCAAATCGTAGATGATTTTGACGGTGACGGACAACTTACAGGTGACGGTAGTGGTTCAATTAATTACAGTACTGGTGATTATACGGTGAATTTCATCTCAGCACCTACCCTCAATACAATTATTTATGCACATTTTGCAGAACGTTTTAATGCCGGAGCCGAGGTGATTCTTACAAGTAATACAGCAGGAATTCCAGTACATTATACGACTTTGGGCCCAGTATATCCTGGTGATGTAGTCTATGTAAAAGATCCTGTACAATCTATGATCGCATTGGCTGCTTCTGAAACTCAAAATGGAAGTCCAAGTGTTCTGGTAGCAAGAAAAGCAATAGACTTTTCTTCTACTCCGGAATGGTGGAATGTGGCAGGTTCAGGGGCATCTGTGAATGCTATGGAATTCTCAAAAGACGGAAATCATTTATTTATAGCGGGAGGTTCTTCAATCAGACGTATTTCAGGTTTAAGTTATCTCTATAAACAGTCGGATATTCCAATTGTTACAACAACAACTACTATTGCTAATTTTTCACCACAGGAAGTAACAGGAATCGCAGTTGACCAGAATAATCCTGAAAACTTGGTGGTTACATTAGGTGGATTTGGTTTGACAGATTACGTTTACCTGATTGACAACGCTGTCAGTGCCGGAACAAATGCCGGCAATAAGATATCCAAACAATCAAACCTAACGCCCATGCCTGTTTATGATTGTGAAATTGATGTATTGGATCAGAACAGAGTAGTTCTTGGAACAGAGTTTGGAGTATTTGCCTGTAATGATTTTTCCAATGCTGCACCCACCTGGTCAGATGAATCAGATCCGACATTTGCTTACGTTCCTACATACGATGTTCGTCAGCAAAGAACACCTTGGAATGAAGCAGATAACCATGAGGTTTATTATCTTGGCACTTTTGGTCGTGGCATGTGGCAGTCAGGTACATTTGTCGGAGTTAATGAACAAAAACCGGTTTCTTCTAATGAAGTAATATCTGATTTGAATATTTATCCGAACCCAATGCATGGTGAAGGTACGATCAGTTTTAAATCAATGGCAAATGAGAGTGGTAGTATCGGCATATATGACATTGATGGAAAAGTTGTAAAAACTTTGACAAAAAGCAATTTTAATAAAGGCATCAACAAAATCAATATCAACATAAATAAACTTGGTACAGGGACTTATTTTATCATGGTAAAGACCAATACAATAAACAAAGTTGCCAGATTTATCAATGTGAAATAATCTGAATGAAATTAATTTTCAGAAACCCCGCATTAGCGGGGTTTTTTTATAAATGAGATATTTTTGTACAGGTCGGAAATGCATAAATAAATTGTGATATGACAAAAATAGCAATCAATGGTTTTGGCAGAATCGGGCGCTGTTCTGTAAGAGCACTATTAAAAAGAGAAGGTATCGATATTGTGGCAATAAATGATCTGACAGATCCAAAAACGCTTGCACATCTTTTCAAATACGATTCTGTTCATGGGATGTTTGATGGTGATGTGAGATTTGATGAACATCACATTATTATCAATAACAATGCTATTAAGGTGTTTTCATCAAAGAACACAGGAGAACTTCCCTGGAAAGAGCTAGATATTGATATTGTAATTGAATCTACAGGCAAGATGCGTACTGCTGATCTCGCAGGTAGTCATATAAAAGCAGGTGCGAAAAAAGTGATTATTTCAGCACCACCGCAAGGGGGTGAGGTCAAGTCTGTTGTAATGGGGGTGAATGACTACATACTGGATGGCAATGAACGGATTATTTCCAATGCATCATGTACTACGAATAATGCTGCACCAATGGTAAAGGTGCTTGATGATATTTGGGGTATTGAATGGTGCTATGTTACAACCGTACATTCTTTTACAGGAGATCAGAGGTTACATGATTCTCCACATAAGGATTTGCGTAGAGCAAGGTCTGCTCCTACATCCATAATTCCAACAACTACTGGTGCAGCAAAAGCTTTATCAAAAATTTTTCCCGCTCTGGATGGTAAAATTGGAGGATGTGGTATTAGGGTTCCTGTGCCAAATGGTTCATTGACCGACCTGACTTGCATCTTGAAAAAAGATGTTGATGATAATGAATCAATAAATGAAGCTTTCAAACGTGCTTCGCAGGGATCGATGAGAAACATTCTTCAGTATGTAGAAGATCCAATAGTCTCTATAGATATTGTGAATAATCCACACTCTTGCATTTATGATTCCCTCCTTACTTCTGTAGTAGGGAAACTAGTTAAAATAGTAGGGTGGTATGACAATGAATGGGGATATTCTAATCGTATTGCAGATTTGATTATGAAGATCAGTACCTGATTTTAAGATGAAGGTTTTTCTTCAAAGAATTTCAGATACAATTCGTCATTTTCAAAAACGGCAAATGATTTGTAACTGACCCATTCTCCCAGGTTAATATATCTTGATGTTGCACCAATCTTTGTATCAATAGGAAGATGCCTATGTCCGAAAATGAAATAATCTATATGTTGTTCTTTAAGTTTCTCTTTACAATAAATAGCCAGCCATTCATTTTCTTCACCTAAAAAAGTATCTTGTTTATCCATATTGGATAACCTGCTCCGGCCTGACCAATACCTGGCAAAGCCAATTCCAAAATTCGGATGCAATCGTGCAAACAACCATTGGCATACCTTATTTGAAAACATCTTTTTAATTAATTTATATCCTGTATCATGCGGTCCAAGCCCGTCTCCATGTCCAATAAAAAACTTCTTCCCGTTAAATTCTCTTATTAGCGGTTTTCGGTGAAGTATTACGCTTAGTTCTTTTGGAATGTAATCAAATATCCACATATCATGATTCCCTGTAAACCAATGTACGGGAATACCCCGGTCGGTGATTTCGGCAATTTTAGCTTGTAGCCTTACATATCCTTTAGGTATTACATGTTTATACTCAAACCAAAAATCAAATACATCCCCTAAAAGAAAAATCTCACTTGCGTCTTTCTGTGCATTATCCAGCCATCTGATAATACATCGTTCCCGCTCTTTACTGCTTTTCGGATCAGGAACGCCAAGGTGAAAATCCGATGCAAAATATACTTTTATGGGATTATCTTCCATCTTATAGATTGACAGAATCAATTAAATTTAATGGATTCAATGAATTCAAATGCAGAGTAAAACGGATCAACTCCTTATATTTGGTATCGTTTGCATCTATCACATCCTGAATGTTCTTCGAATATAGCAAGGGGAAATATACCTCACATATATCTTTGATCAAAGCAAATGATAGTCCGGCATCGTACACAAGAGTGCTATTTTGATTAATTCCCCAGTCAGCAAATGCTGAGATTGGTATTGGGATGGGCAGTTCTGCTTTTAGGGAAATGGATGCAATGAAGCTGTTTGATTGTGCCAGTCCGCCAGTTGGCATTTTAAATCCACCCTCTACATCATTAAACTGAGCAGATAATATTCCTTCATTTTCACTTCTTCCGAAATAAATCTCATCATACATATAATCATGATATCCGTCAAGACCGTCCATACGCAAATTATATCTAGCATCCTTGTTTTTGTTAAATAGAATGTTACCTGCATAAGCCCTTATACTGAATTCGTGTTTTTCTGAGTAAGAAATGGTCTTTTTTAATTCAGCAGAAATTACAAGGAAATTCTTATTTTCGATAATATCAATTGTACTACTATACGGATTGAGCTTCTGACTGCATTTAAAAATATATTTTAACTCATTGAATGTCGTTGTATCTTCATTAACGGGCAAGGAGAATCCTTCATCATTATATGGCTTTGTATGCTCAAGGATATTCACAGAACGCAGATTGAAATTATGGGAGAAATGACTGCGAAGATTCTTTTTCTTAAGCTCTGCCTTCAAATATGGAGTGAGTTTTGTATAACTGCTTCTTGCAAGTTTGTCATTTCTGAAATGAAAATGTGCTGCAGAAGTGCCAATACTGATATTTTGAAAGAAACCATTATTAGGAAACCATGTATATGAGAAATCCGCATTGCCCATAATTTCTCCGGTATTAAACGAAAACATAGGAGCTACGAGATATTCCAAATTATTTCTTGGCAGGCGGGAATTATATAAACCGATACCCAACATGAATTTATCATAATTATTCCAACCAAAAATCGGGGAATAAAAAAGCTGGGATTTGTATGGGTCTTCCAGACTGCCAATAATTTGCAACTTCAATGGTTCTGTTTTTCTGAATAATCCTTTTGCTTTTATTGTATTGTTTTTTCTTTTATTTTCAATCATGTACTTTTTAGGATCGATGCGAAACAGGTCAACATCTGCGACTTGCAAGTCTATTGTTTTTAACCCTTTGAAACCATCAATCCATTGAGAAAATATAATAGAATCTCTTCCAATAGCAGAAATTGCTATAGGTGAAAGAACAGATGAATTGTTTTTAAGTTTTATCCTGTAGTTGTTGAGAGATTTGTTATCTTCTCCTGCAGTTTTTCTAATATTTTTGATCTTATAATCAACTTTTTCAGTTGTGTTTATAATATCGTCAAAGAACCAATCAAGTTTTTTCCCTGTTTCTTTTTCAAAAATTTCTTTCAAGTCCTTGGGGTAAGGATGTTTAAATTTCCATTTATCAAAATAAGACTGCATGCAGTGGTCAAAAGTATCCTTGCCAAGATATGCCATGAGATAATCAAAAGCTAATCCTGTTTTGCTGTACACAATCCCCTGGTAATTCATTTCGGTGTAATCTGCTGCATGGATATTTACAGGTTGATCCAGATTCCTCCTTGCATTCAGAGAGTAAGTCAATTCGAACAGGTTTTTATGAGAAAAATCTTTCAGATTAAAAACATTCAGTATTCTGCTGGCTCTGTTATTCAGCGTTCCTGAGACAAAAGCATTAGGATACTTTGTTTCAATATACCTGTTCTCATAAAAAGAATTGATTCCTTCGTCCATCCAGGCATGCTCCCTCTCATTTGATCCCAACATCCCATAAAACCAGTTGTGTCCAACTTCATGCATGATAACAGTTTCAAGCATAAAAGCATTCCCTGAAGTGCCAATTACTGTAATCGTAGGGTATTCCATACCACCACCTGCACTTAAAGCACCATCCACAGCAGTAACATTATTATATTGATAATCACCATTCCATAAAGAATAATAGTAAACGGCATCGTTCACATAAGAGATAGCGTCTTTCCAGATATCGGCTTCTGCATTGGTAAACATAACCCATGAAGTAACTTCCTTGTGTGAGTGTGGCAATTCAACATGGCCTTTCAATACATGAAAGCGTTTATCTGCAAACCATGCAAAGTCGTGAACACGATCTTGATTGTAATGAATTGTTTTGAACCTCTTTGATGAGGGGGGGAAACTATTATCGTTGCTCATCTGCAATATGCTTGTTGATTCTGTGTTTTTTGCAATTGAGTCAAGCCATTGCATTTCTGCTTCATCCTGTAAGTCTCCGGTAGCTCCTACAATATAGTTCTCAGGCAAAGTAATGGATACATCATAGCTGCCAAATTCCGAATAAAATTCTCCCTGGTTCAGGTAGGGCATTTCATGCCATCCATATCGATCATACACTGCGGGTTTCGGATACCATTGTGTTATCTGGTATGATTCTCCAATATGACCAAGGCGAGAGAAGACCCCTTTAGGGATTTTAACCCTAAATGGAGTTGAAACAGTAATGGTTTCTCCGCTTTTTAGTGGTTTTTCAAGGTAGATTTTACAAATGTCTTTATGTTCAGGATGGTACTCCCATTTTACCTTGCGATTATCGACCAAAAAATTGAGACTGTCAATAAAGCCCCTGTCATCCTGATCAGAATAATAAAAGACGGTATTGCCGTTTTCAAGCATTTGCTTTGCCATGGCAGTATGATCATCAGCATATCCGTTAGGCCATAAATGAATCCAGATAAATTCAAGGGCATCAGGAGAATTATTTTTGTATTTAAACTCTTCGAATGCAGACAGCTCATTCTTTTTATCATTCAGCTTTACTTTGATTTGGTAATTCACTTCTTGCTGAAAATAAGGATTTGCAATTCCTTTAGTCCAGCTAAATACTACTGTTATTATCAACAGTTTCCGGTAAAGTATCGATAATCTCATAAATTACTCACTGCATAGTATTGTTCAGCAACATCATTATTTTATCCTTAAGTGGTTCTCCCTGCAGGTTTTTTGCTGCAATAATTCCTTCTCTGTCTATTAGAACAGTCATTGGAATACTTTTAATTCGATATTCGGGAACGACACTTGAATTCCATCCTCTCAGTTCGCTTACATGGTTTTCCCATGTAAGGCCATCATGCTCTATAGCTTTTATCCAGTCACTTTTAGGATCTTGTTGCTGAGGTAATCCGTCAAGGGATACGCTAAAAACAGTAAATCCTTTATCTTTAAATTTATTATATAATTCGACAACATGCGGATTTTGCATGCGGCATGGTCTGCACCAGGATGCCCAGAAATCAAGCAAAACAACATCACCTTTTAAGGATGAAAGGGAAAGTGGTTTACCATGAATGTCATTGAGAGTTATTTCCGGTGCAGGAGCTCCTGGTGCAAGAATGCTCCATTCGTTCACCTTATCTTTTAACACTGTATAAAAAGGTTCATTGGGAACAATAGGAGCAAGTGAGTCAACTACTTTTTTAAAATATTCAAAGTGCGTTTCTGGATCAAGTGCGCCAACGGCAACAAGTGTAGCCAATGATTTAGGGTTTTCTTCTATAAAATCCATGATATATTTAGCAAGCTGAGACTGCAATATGCTGTATTTTGTTGCAGCAGCAGTATATCCTGAGTAATCACCTATCGTCTGGTGCTGCCTCATTTCATTCCCTAAAGAGTCCGTTTGTCTGTAAATCTTTTGCATATATTGGGTGAGATCTTTAATTAGGCTGGAGCCTTCTGAACCTTCAAGTTCGAGGCTTGCAAGCAGGTCTTCTGCTTTTGTATTGAATTTAATTTTTTCACCGGGTTTAAGTATCAGGTTAACTCCATTTCTGTTGGATAGGAAAACCCGGTAGAATCCAATAGATGGTACATTAAAATGAAACTCAAACTTGCCATCAGACCCGATTTTAAAAGAATCAATCGGGAAAGATTCAACAGCAGTATGCCTTTTTTCCAGCACGAGCACCATACCATTTCCTCCGCTTATAATTCCTTCGATGGAATTATTTAAATCAGATTCCTGGCTTTTTTTCTCTGCTGTATTGCATGCTCCAGTTAACAAAAACAATAAAACCAGAATGAAATGAATTGATTTCAATCTGGGTATGAAAGAATCTCTGATCGTATCACCCACTTGCTGAGTCTTTTAATTGATATGCATCAGTTTTTTAGTGAATATATCAGATTGACCACTTAAGTGAAGGTAATATATTCCGGTAGCCAAAGATTGGCTCAATGTAATATTGCTCAATGAACGATCTATTCTTCCCTGTTTTACAATATTTCCCAAATGGTCTGAAATTGAATAATGGTCGATATCTGAATCGGCAAACCCGGGTATTGATACGATAAAACTGCTTACAAAAGGATTAGGAAATACCACTATATCTTTCTGTGCTTTTTTTCCGGATTCGTCATTAACATAGATGTCACCTACATCAAAAACATATAAACCATTTTGCATATCTGAAAGCAGAACGATCCCTGATGGCAGAAAAGAATAAACACCCCAGGCGCCTTCATAAGAAGTTGAATTCGGAATAGTTGATGTGTCGTAATACCCGTCAATAAAAGGATTGTATGGATCGCTGATGTCAAAAATGTACAATCCGTCATAATAATAACTCGTGAAAATTTTATTTCCTTTGATCATCTGGTTGTGAGGAATGGATAATGGATGCACTTCAGAACCAATGGTGTCTATCAGGGTGATATTGCCCAAATCACTTACATCAAACAATTTCATATCCATACCGTGCGTTTCATCAGACATGATGTACAGATCACCTTGCTGATTGAGCCAGCCGGAATGGTTATAACCTTGCTGAGGATAACTCGTCAGAGAAGCAATCAATTGGGGGTTGTTGATGTTGGTGAAGTCATAGATAAAAAAACCTGAGTATCCCTGGTTTGCATAAACAGTATCGTGGCGTACATAAACATCATGCACATACCCACTGTTGTAATCCTTCAATTCAACAGGAGATGTAGGGTTGGAAATATCTATCACTGTCAGTCCGGAATTGCCGTTTCCTCCGCATTGATACAGGTGTCCGCTGGTAGAATCGATGAAGATGTTGTGAGCACGGGCAAAGATGCTCGGAGAGTCATAAACTTTGTGAACCGAATCGGGCAGGTAGCTCAGGTCTATGATCTGCAGTGTGCTTGCTCCTTCATCAGAAGCAGTATATAAATACCCATTGTAATCATGGAAATCGCGGTGTACAATTGAGCCTCCCTGTGTTGCTCCGGGAACAAAATCTACCAGTGTTGAGTTGATCGGATCAGTAACATCAAAAATGTGTGTACCCATAGTGCTGCCAATGACAGCATATTCCCTGCCACCCTGAACAAACCCCCATACTTCGTTGTAGGTATTATTGTATGCATTAGAACCCACCAAAGTTGTATCGTTCCAATGGAAGAGCAGGTGTACATTCATGCTGTCCTGTGCAAAGGTAGTAACGCTCACTGCAAAGGTAGCTGCAATTAATATTATATTTTTCATGATTTAATTTAGGTTAAGGGTTAATATAAAAAACATATTGAATTTTCAGATACTTAGACAAATTTAAAGAGAATTAATTAAATGCCTCAGTATCACCATCACATTTTTGGCAGAAGCAGTGGCAACTTCCTGCACCATTTCATGCGTTATATATTGCATTTTGCCCGGAACGCCCAGGTCGGTGATGACTGCCATCCCAAAACACCTGATACCCATGTGGCGCGCAGCAATCACTTCGGGAACTGTGGACATGCCAACTGCATCAGCACCTATAATGCGCACAAAATTATATTCAGCAGATGTTTCAAGCATTGGTCCCGGAAGTCCGGCATATACACCTCTTCTTAAACCCAATTCGTTCTCTTTGGCAAATGCTTCAGCTTTGCTGATAAGATTCAGGTCATAAGGTTCGCTCATGTCTGGGAATCGTGGACCCAAAGCATCTATGTTCGGCACTATAAGTGGATTGGAAGGAAAGAGGTTGATGTGATCATTAATGATCATCACATCTCCAATCTCAAAATCAGGGTTCACACCTCCACATGAATTTGTAAGAAAAAGCGTGCTGATTCCCAGCAACTTCATCACCCTGACAGGAAATGCGATCTGTTGCATATCATGGCCTTCATAATAATGAAAACGCCCCTGCATTGCCACCACCTGCCTGTTCATCAGCTTCCCGAAAATGAGATTCCCGTGATGACCTTCCACTGTGGAAACAGGGAAACAGGGTATTTCATCATAAGGAATTGTTGTGGCATCCTCTATTTCTGATGCCAGTCCGCCTATTCCGGTTCCAAGGATGATCCCTGCCTCAGGCCGGGATTCAACACGTTCCTGAAGGTATTTTGCCGTATGCTTTAATTTTTCCAACATATTAATTGTCGTAATGAATGTGTTTGAAGAGAATCAAAAAAAGCAAAGAAAAGAAGATTAAACTATATGCTCTGTTGTGTAATTGCAACAAGGGTAATTAAAGAAAAGAATACAGCATAAAAAAATAGAACATTCATTGTTGCTTGCATTATTGTCAAGTACATCCCGATTTATCGGGATGCAACTAAACATTTACTCAACTGAATTACCTCCAGTTGTTGATATCATAGATTTGTTTGGTAAAAACTTTCAATTTGCCTGCTTCTTCTATCATCTCATGTCTTAAAATCATTGTCTTATGGTTTTTCCCTCTTACTTTTTGGTACCAGACATGTGCTATATTCTCATCTCTCTGGTATGATGCACTTAGGGATTTGACAACATCGCCTTTTTTATCTTTATTATAATATACTGCACTTCTGTAACATAATCCGTTTTTGTTAAAATCAAAATAATAATTTTCAGCATTACTGATGTCTTGCATGTGCAGCTTATCAGGAGTGTTGAGTATCATAATGCATTTTGGGTGATTTTGCATAAGCAATGCCCTTACCCGGGGTTTGTTCAATCCAATGAATATCTGGCAGTAATTAACAAGTGGATTGACTGTAAGAAAACAGATCAGTAAAACAGGTTTTTTCAGGGGAAATTTCACATACTTTAAACGCTGAAGAATTCTTTTTATTGTTTATCGAAATGCACCGATACAGCTTAGATGGATATATTTTATAAGATAGGATTCTTACTGCGATTTTACTATTTTCTCTATCTCAAATATGCTACAACAAAGGAATATTTTGTGGTGAGATATAGAACACTCAGTTCAACATCATTAAGGAGAAAGAATTTCCGGAAAACAAGCACCAACACTTACTAATAATGAACTGATGTTGCACAAAGATTATGATAAATCCTCAATATGGTTGTTCATAAGCTGACAGCCTGATAAGAAATATCTTTGTTTTGGCTTTTTTTGTTACCCAAAAAACAAAAAGCCCTGAAAACAAAGGGCTTTCAGGGCTTATTTTGTAGCGGGGACAGGAATCGAACCTGCGACCTTTGGGTTATGAGCCCAACGAGCTACCTCTGCTCCACCCCGCAATATATCTAAGAATAGTCTATATCCTTACAGTTTGCAAATATATACCTTTGACGACAAAATGCAAAGTAAAAAATATGGTATTTAAAGCCGGGTTTGTAAATATCATAGGAAAGCCCAATGTGGGTAAATCCACTTTGATGAATGCATTGACCGGTGAAAAACTCTCAATCATCACCTCGAAGGCACAGACCACAAGGCATAGGATTATTGGTATAGTGAATGGTAAAGATTTTCAGATAGTTTTATCAGATACTCCCGGAATTATCAAACCGGTTTATAAGTTACAACGAAGTATGCTGAGAGTAGTTAAAACTGCATTGACTGATGCAGATATTTTATTGTATGTGACTGATATGCTGTTAAAAAAACAGCCGGAACAGAAGTTTATGGAAAAGCTTGCTAAAGGATCTATTCCAGTAATAGCTCTTATTAATAAAGTCGATCTTGCAGATCAGGAGGATGTTGTAAAAAAAATGGATCAGCTTAAAGTTGATTTGCCTAATGCAGATGTGATACCGGTTTCTGCTTTGCACGGTTTTAACATAGAGAAGTTATTCGGGAACATATTGGACTTATTGCCTGAAGGAGATGCATATTATCCGCCAGATATTTTGACAGACAGGCCTGAACGCTTTTTTGTTTCTGAGATAATAAGAGAGAAAATATTCATGATATATAAACAGGAGGTTCCTTACTGTTGCAATGTGGAGATAGAGGATTTTAAAGAGCAGGATAATCTGATAAAAATACGAACCGTTATTTTTGTTGCAAAAGAGTCGCAAAAAGGTATTGTGATAGGAAAAGCAGGATCTAAATTGAAAAGACTTGGCTCGGATTCGCGCAAAGAAATAGAGATTTTTTTAGGGAAAAAAGTTTTTTTGGAGCTCTTTGTCAAAGTAAGCAAAGACTGGAGGAATAAAGATCATCTTTTAAAGAAATATGGTTATACAAACTGATGGGATATTTAGTAGCGATAATCGGTCGTCCTAATGTTGGGAAATCTACATTATTTAACCGCCTTGTAGGAGGAAGGAAAGCCATTGTCGAAGAATCGAGCGGTGTGACACGCGATCGTCATTATGGAATTTCAGAATGGATTGGAAAGGAATTTACGGTTGTTGATACTGGTGGGTTTATGCCAGATTCGACAGACACCTTCCAGCAGGAGATAGAACAACAGGTGATGATTGCTATTGATCAGGCGGATGCGATCATTTTTATGGTTGATGTAAAAGTAGGTATTACTTCATCGGATGATGCGCTGGCTAACATACTCAGGCGAAGCGGGAAAAAAATTTTCCTTGTTGCTAATAAGGTGGATAATAATGCAAGCAGACCGGATGCAGCAGTTTTTTATGCTTTTGGATTAGGAGAGATTTATTGTGTATCATCAACAAATGGAAGTGGAACAGGTGAATTGTTGGATGAAATTGTTGCTAATATACATACTCCAACCAAAGATGAACAAAGTGAACTGCCAAGGTTCGCAGTTGTAGGCAGGCCAAATGTTGGAAAGTCCTCGCTTATCAACGTACTGACCGGAGAAAAGAGAAGTATTGTGACGCCCATACCCGGCACTACAAGGGATGCTGTGGATACACATTATAAAGCTTTTGGTTTGGACTTTATCCTTGTGGATACTGCCGGGATAAGGAAGAAAGCTAAAGTCAATGAATCGCTGGAATTTTACTCTGTTATGAGATCGATATCCGCTATTGATAATTGTGATGTTTGCATTTTATTGATTGATGTTGCTGAAGGAGTAACTACCCAGGATATGCATATCATTAAACTGGTTTATGAAAGAGGTAAAGGTCTTGTAATATTTGGTAATAAATGGGATATTATTGAAAAAGATACCAATACGGCCAGAATTGTTGAACAAACAATTAAAAACAAAACTGCTCCTTTTACGGATATACCTATAGTTCTTACCTCGGTATTGAATAAACAGAGAATATTAAAAGGAATGAAATGTGCTTTACAGGTTTATAAGAATTGCAATACAAGAATAAAAACGCATGATTTAATAGAATACTTGTTGCCGATCATTGAAAAGCAACCACCACCAGCCTCCAGAGGGCGATATGTAAAAATCAAATACATTACGCAGCTTCCAACCAGGGTGTCATCATTTGCATTGTTTTGTAATATGCCGGATGAAGTCAGCGATAGTTATAAACGGTTTATAGAAAATCGCATAAGAGAAAAATATTCTTTCAAGGGAGTTCCAATCAGGATTTATTTCAGAAAGAAGTAATATTATTCAAGGCCTTGTGAGAGATCTTTAATTAACACTTCAGGATCTTCTAACCCGATATACAACCTGACGAGCATTCTGCTAAGGTCATTTTTCTGGTGTTTCTGGTTTTCGGGTAATGCACATATTGGGAAGACCAGTGATTCAAATCCCCCCAGGAACAAGCAAGTAAAAATCTTTTGAGTTTGTTGCAGAAATTTTCAACTATCTTGGGATTATCTCCATTCAATTCAATTGGAAACAGTCCTGAACAACCGGTCATTTGTTTCTTTGCCTGTTGATATTGAGGATTGGATGATGTCTCTAATACATCAAATGTTTCTTGGAATTATCGCGCCATCCTGCATCGTACTTGCTATCTACAAAATAAATCAGCAAATCGGCATCGTACTTGCTGTTGACGAAAAAAATCTTTTTATCAGCATCGTATTTGCTGTCCTCAAAAAACCAAAGTCCTTTGTTGTCTGTGGCATCATATTTTGAGTCGCACTTATACACAGAAAGCGCAGCATCATATTTAGAATCAACAACAAAAACCTTTACATCTGCATCATATTTTGAGTCGCAGGAATATACTTTTTGAGCTTTGGCTGCTGTTAGTGCCAGCAGAAGAGCCAGTGAGAGGAATATGATTTTTTTCATCATTAAAATTATAAATTAAATTCTTTTTTGATTTTATCAACATAATCCAGTTTTTCCCAGGCGAAAAAATCCACTTTTACTTTTTTAGGCTTGTTGTTATATAATAGTTCGACATTTCTTGTAAAAGGTTTTCTCCCCATGTGACCGTAAGCAGCAGTTTCAAGAAAGATAGGATATTTCAACCCAAAGTGTTTTACTATTGATGCAGGTCGCAGATCAAAAATTTTCAGAAGTTTGTCAGCAATTTGTCCATCAGTTAATACTTTCCCTGATTTATCTTTGACTTTGCATGTATTATAAGTATTTACATAAAAACCAACTGGTTTTGCCACGCCAATAGCGTACGCAACCTGCACCAGCACTTCAGAAGCTACTCCAGCAGCTACAAGGTTTTTGGCTAAATGCCTTGTAGCATAAGCAGCTGATCTGTCAACTTTAGAAGAATCTTTTCCGGAAAAAGCACCACCACCATGAGCTCCCCTGCCACCATAAGAGTCTACGATGATTTTTCGACCGGTAAGTCCTGTATCTCCATGTGGCCCGCCTATCACAAATTTTCCGGTGGGGTTTACAAAGACTTTATAATTATAATTAAATAATTTGCGTACTCTGGCAGGAGATTTTTTTATTACCCGAGGAATCAAGATCGATATGATATCTTTTTTAATCCTTTCCTGCATACGTTTTTCCGTATCAAATTCATCATGTTGTGTTGAAACTACAATGGTGTCAATGTTATGCGGTTTTACTTGGTCATCATATGCAACAGTTACCTGTGATTTGGAATCCGGACGGAGATATTTCATTTGCTTTCCGGTTTTCCTGATTTCTGCCAGTTCAATTAAAAGCAAGTTCGCAATCTCCAGAGCTATCGGCATGTAATTGTCCGTCTCATCACAAGCATAACCAAACATCATTCCCTGGTCACCCGCCCCTTGTTCTTTGGTTTTTTTTCTTACAACTCCCTGATTGATGTCAGGAGATTGTCCATGTATGGCTGAAATAACACCACAAGATTCAGAGTCGAACATATAGTCCGATTTTGTATATCCAATTTTGCGAATAACACTTCTTGCAATTTTTTGAACATCAACATATGCGTTTGTCCGTACTTCACCACTAAGCACAGTTAGTCCAGTTGTAACCAAAGTTTCACATGCAACTTTAGATTCAGGATCTCTGCGCAGAAATTCATCAAGTAATGCATCGGAAATCTGGTCACTGATTTTATCAGGGTGACCTTCTGAAACCGATTCTGAAGTGAATAGATATCCCATATCAATTATGTTTATTTTGAATGTGCAAATGTAAAAATATAAGCTAACTCTTTGTTAATTTCTTAAAAATATCTTCCAGTTTAACATCTTGCTGTTGTATTGTAAGTACAGCAATATTATTGTTCACAGCAAAGTCAAAAATGTTCTTTCTGATGTCGATATTCCCGGATGTGGTGATGGCCCAAATGTTGTTGTTGGTGAGAATGGCATCTTCTACTCCCTGAATTTTTAAAAGTTGTTCTTTCTCCACATGAGAATCAAATTCTACCTTTACGGTCAGATTTCTATCTGCTTTACTTAAGAGATGTTTGGAAGAATCATCAGCAACAATTTTTCCCTGGTTGATTATTAAAACCCTGTTGCAAATGGCTTCAACCTCCTGCATGACATGTGTGGAAAGCATCACGGTTTTTTCCTTTCCAATCGTGCTTATAAGCTGTCTGATCTCCAATATCTGATTCGGATCAAGGCCTGTTGTTGGCTCATCCAGAATTAAAACTTCCGGATTATGGATTAATGCCTGTGCAAGACCAACTCTTTGTTTATATCCTTTTGATAGTTCCGAAATGGTTTTTCCTTTTTCGCGAGTTAAACCAACCAACTCTATCATTTCTTTCACCCTGATCTTCTTTTTTTTTAATTTAAATAATCCTGCGATGAATAATAAATATTCTTCCACATACATTCCGGGATATAGAGGATTGTGCTCAGGAAGATATCCTATCTTATTCTTTATTTTGATTGGATCATCTTCAATAGGCAAATCACAGATAATTGCTTTACCTGCATTAGGAGGTATAAAACCCGTGAGTATTTTCATCATGGTTGTTTTGCCTGCACCATTTGGTCCTAAAAAACCAACCACTTCTCCGGGTGATATATTAAATGAAACATCATCCAGGGCTTTTTGTTCACCATAGATTTTGGTGATATGCTCAGCTTTGATCGACATCTTGCTTAAAGAAAACGAGCAAAGTTATCAATTGTCAATAAAAACATATTTTTGAATAATTAAAGGGGATTTTTATAAATGTAACTCATCAAGTCATATTCAAATTGAATAAGAAGCTATTTGCTTTTAGCAGCCAAAAGCATAGATGATAAAAAAATGAATTTTCAGAACCCACCTATAATTATTTAATGAAAGGCATAGTAATAAAATCGACCAGTCATCGGTACAAAGTGAAGTTTGAAAATGGTCAGATTGCAGATTGCTATATCAGAGGTAAATTTCGTTTATCCGGTTTTAAGAGCACGAATCCGATTACTGTAGGAGATCATGTTCAAACATCCAGAAAGGCTGATGGCTCATATGTCATTTCGGCTATTGAAACACGGAAAAACTACATTATCAGGAGAGCAACCAAATTGTCAAAACGCACACATATCATTGCATCAAATATAGACCAAGTTGTTTTAATGGCATCTTTGAGGAATCCTAAAACACTCACTCCATTTATTGACCGCTTCTTTGTAGTTGCCGAAGCATACTCTATTCCAGCTGTTCTTTTTTTTAACAAAACAGATATTTATACAACAGCAGATAAAAGCAAATTGGACAGATTGATCAAAATATATAATAATATTGGTTATCCATGCTTTTCATCTTCATTATTAAAAAAAAGAAATGTTGATAAAACCCGCAAGATTTTTAATAATAAAATAAGTCTGATTTCTGGACAATCCGGTGTTGGAAAAACTACCCTGCTAAATATGCTGCAACCTGATTTGAATCTCAAAACCGATATTATTTCATCAGCTTTTAAAACAGGGAAGCACAGGACGACTTTTGCTCAAATGTATGAGATTGGAGAAGGAGGGTATATTATTGATACACCGGGAATTAAAAGCTTCGGTGTTGTTGATTTTGGAAAAGAAGAACTGTTTCATTACTTCAAAGAGATATTTGAGCAAAGTGCACATTGCAAGTATAACAATTGCATACATGAGGGAGAGCCCGGTTGTGCTGTATACAAGGCTGTGGAGGAGGGGAAAATTTCAATTGAGAGGTATAGCAATTACCTTGATATGCTCAAAAGTGATGATATCGTTTAAACATATTTGATTTATGAGAGCTGTAATCCAAAGGGTTAAACAGGCAAGAGTCCTGATTGATTCATCCACATTTTCTTCTATTGGAAATGGGTTGTTGGTACTACTCGGTGTTGAAGGAGAAGATATGGAGGAGGATGTTTCCTGGTTAAGTGTAAAAGTTGCTAATCTGAGAATCATCGGTGATGCAGGGGGTAAAATGAATCGTTCCATCAAAGAAACAGGTGGTGAAGTCCTTGTTGTAAGCCAGTTTACATTATTCGCTGATACAAAAAAGGGAAATCGGCCATCATTTACACGCTCAGCAAAACGAGAGAAAGCGAATTTCTTTTATGAAATGTTTAATAAGTTACTTTCAGAAGAATTAGGCAGAAATGTGCAAACCGGGAAATTTGGTGCAATGATGGAAATTGAGTTGATAAATGATGGACCGGTAACAATAATATTAGATAGCCGGAGGAAAGAAATATAGTAAACGAAAATAGGCAATTTCATTCCATTGAGACTATTTTTGTGGCATCAACAGTTTTTCCGTCAACCGTTAACGTTATAAAGTAAAGGCCTTTTGTTAATTTGTTATCGTCAACTGAAAAATATAATTTATTTCTACCGGGTTCAAGGTAATCAAAGAAAAGAGACTGAATATGATTGCCTAGCAGATCAAACATTGATAATGCCACCAGTGATCTGTTTTGTAAATCAAATAATATGAACAATTCATTAAAAAACGGGTTTGGATAAACGCTGATGATCTCATCAGAAAAGGCCGATTCATCACTGCAGATAGTATTGATAAGTCCATAATAAAAAATTGCATTATATACTCTTTGGTACTGTTGTGGTGTGAGTGTATCCGGTTTACAGACGCTTGGAACATAAGCCATGATATTATTGATCATTGGAGAAAATGGATCTGCATTGGCATCTGTAACGGTTCCGGTGTATGCGCAGGAATCCTGTTGAGAATAATATGTGGTTTTATCAGAAAGATTTGGATCTGCAGGTGTATCACAGATAAAATCACCGGCATCTAAGCAATTCGAACCATCAACCAGTTCTTTAGTCAGTTCACTATTGTTGCTGCCATGCGTATGTATTAACGAAAAAACATGTCCGATCTCATGAACAACTGTATTTCCGGATATTGCACAGGTGTTATTAATAAATACTTCCAATGGCCCTCCTGACATATATGCATAACCGCAAATCTCATTATTATTTGTAAGCAAGGTATCAACAAAATAGATGTTTATCATCCTTGGCACATCATGTAGTGTTAAAGCACCTTCTTCCTCAGTGGCTTCAAAATTGCTGAAACGCTTGTCATTGATAAATTCTATTGTACTGCATACATAAAATTCCAGCATTGAATTTTTATAATAATAATTCAATGTATCAATTATTAATGGAATCAGTGATGTATCCAGACCTCCACTACCATCCTTTCTTGTGATCACATGAATTTTGAGCGGAATATTGTATGGTTGCCCTTCAAAATTAATTTGTCGGTATTGCCCGGATATATGATAAAAATCCTGCAATTGCATCAATGTTGAGTTGTTGATCTTTGTACCACAAGGCATCTGAGCCTTTATGAAAGAAGCAGAACTAAGAATTATTGCCGTAAGAATAAGTGAATTTCTCATAAGCGCATGAAAACAATGCAAAGTAATAAAAATGAAGGGTATATTTAATAGAATCAGAATGGGGTGATTCCCGATATTCACAATAAAAAGCATTTGAATAATTTGGACTTAACTTTGCAGAATATGAATAGGGAAAAGAGAGAAGAACATAGCAGGTTAAAGAAGGAACACTGGTCAGAATTTGAATATAAAAAATGGTTTTCTACCAAAAGGGGAAAGCTTGTTGATCAACTGGAGAAAAGTGCGCTAAGAAAAATGTTTGAAGATTCGCATTTTAATCAGATGCTGGATGTAGGGATTGGCAACGGTCGTCTGATGCCATTATACAGGGATAAGATAGATAAAATAGTTTGTATAGATATTTCTCAACGCTTACTTAATGAAGCTTCTGAAATTGCTTCCGAACTGAATCTAAATGCTGAATTTATCCAATGTGAAGACGCTTCTCAACTGGATTTTAATGATGAAGTTTTTGATGGATTGATCTGTTCCAGGGTGTTGCAGCATTTATATGAATGGAGATCAGCAATCAAAGATTTTCACAGAGTGTTAAAACCCGGTGGTACGCTTATCCTCATGACTTATAACCGATGGTCAATCTATGGCATTGTAAAATGGATACAGCATTTATTTAATACACAGAAAGGAAGTTTCAGAAATCCTGTTTCACTCAAAAGTGTTTTGAAAAGAAATGGTTTTAAAATAGAAAACTATTCAGGTGCAATGATATTTCAACCATCAATAATACCTTCATTGCTTATGAGTAATCCAGGTGATTTGTTAATTAAGTTTGACGCATTTGCCAATCACAGACCTTTCAATTGGTTTGGGGAGAGGATAATTATTAAAGCAAGAAAAAACTAAAAGCCCTTTGGATAAGTTGGATAGTTAAAAAAACAGTAACTTTGGTTTATCAAAATGATTTTTAAATTAAAAAAGAGGCACAACTATAGTGGAAATACACGCAATACTGCGTATAGCGGGACATTGCCCACCATTTGAAAAATGAGGACTTGGACGACCATATTGACACTTTTATGCACCCTGACACTTGTAGCGCAAAACAAGACCAAGATTGACTCCCTTGAAAATTTGCTAAAAACCAAGATAACAGATACTATTCGCGTAAACACCCTCAATGCCCTTGCAGGGAAGTTAAAATACTACAATGTGGATACCGCAATTCTCCTTGCCAAGCAGGCAGCCGCTCTCGCCAGTAGAATAAATTTCCCAAAAGGCGAAGCAAAGGCTTACCACACGGCAAGTGAAGGTTCTTATGAGCAAGGCGATTATCCCAAACAAATGGGCTATCTAGTAAAGGAATTGAAAATAGAAGAAGAACTTAACAACAGGAAAAACATTGCATCTATCATCAACAGCATTGGAGTTGCCTATGCGAATCTAAGCGATTACTCAAAAGCATTGGAATACTTGTTTGAGGCATTGAAGATAGAAGAAGAATTAGAAACACCGTTAACCTCACTCTTTCTTATCGGAGTTCTCTATTATCAACAATCAATTCATCCCATAATACGTTCAGAAAGCAGAGGAGAATTTGAAGAATTTAACGATAGGGCACTGACCTATTATTTCAAGGAATTGAAAATAGCAGAAGAACTCAAAGATACCTCATGGATTTTTGTCAGTATTGGATTAGTCCATTTGGAACAAGCAAACGAAGCAAATTCCTCCGACAACTACCAAAAAGCAGATTCCTTATATAAAAAGGCCTTGGGCTATTTTTTCAAGTCATTGGAAATAGAAGGGGAACTCGAAACTAAAAATTTCGGCAATACCTTTCAGGCTTATAGCAGTATAGGAAACATATATCAAAATTTGGGCGATTTATCTTTTAAAACTTTAGATAAGGATAATTATTACGATAAAGCTTTGTTCTATTATTTCAAGGCATCTGAAATGAGTACAGAACCAATGGTTTTAAGTAACATAGGCTCTTTATATACTAAACGAAAAAAATATAAAGAAGCAGAAAGGTACTTATTGCAAGCATCAGAGATAAGTAAGGAAAAATCCTTGGAAAATCACTTTTATACATTAGATGAAATACATGTTGAACAAGCTCTCTCCTTACTTTATGAAGAAACAGGTAGGTGGCAAAAAGCCTTTGAGTATAACAAAAAAGTAATGGTATTAAAATATTCGTTGTTCAATGAAGAAAAAGACAAGGCCATCACTCGCAGGGAAATGCAGTACGAGTTCGACAAAGAGCAGGAGCGGCAAAAAGCTGAACAGGAGAAAAAGGACATAGAGAAAGCAGCAGAGAGCAAAAGGCAGAAGGTCATTATCTGGTCGGTGAGCGGTGGGCTGTTGCTTTTAGTTGTGTTTGCCTTTTTTATTGCAAATCGTTTGCGCATTACCCGCAGACAGAAAACAGTAATTGAGGAACAAAAGGAACTCGTTGACGAAAAGAACAAAGAGATACTGGACAGCATTACCTATGCTCAACGAATCCAAGAAGCCATCTTACCAACAGACAAACTCATTAAAGAACATCTGCCAAACTCATTCGTCCTTTTTAAGCCAAAGGACATTGTAAGTGGCGACTTCTACTGGCTTGAAGCTAACAATGGAAAAGTAATGTTCGCAGCCGTTGACTGCACCGGACATGGAGTACCTGGAGCATTTGTAAGTATTGTAGGACATAGCGGACTAAACAGAGCAGTGAATGATTTTGGCAAAACAAGACCAGCAGAGATACTCGACACCCTTAATGAATTGGTAGAGGACACATTCGCCAAATCAGAAAGCGAAATCAAAGATGGAATGGACATTGCGCTCTGTTGCCTTGATCTTCAAAACAAGACAATAGAATATGCAGGAGCCAACAATCCTCTTTACTATATCCAAAACGGAGAGGTACAAGAAATAAAAGGGGACAAACAACCCATTGGCAGACACGAAGACAGACAACCGTTCATCAATCACACATTGGACATCAATGAGGGCGATTGCTCCAATTGGAACTCCTTATGCAGATACTTACGTTTATTTTAATGAACAATTAGCTATAGCTTCTGGGGAAGAAGATTTTATTGGAATGTATGAAGATTTTTTTGAATATAAAGAAAGTGGGGGAGCAAATAAAGCCCAGGTTTTATTTGATGGAAGAAACTCTTGGTTTGGAAGAGATATGGATGTTCCAGTTTATGATGAAAACAATAATTTTGTTGGTGGAAGTGGAGATTATTTTGCTTTAACTACTGGAGGTCTTGGAGAGTCACATACAATAATAAAAAAATCAGGAATAGTAGATGGGGAAAATTATATTGCAGATATGTTTACTTTTGGAGATGCAGGATTTTATAATGATGGAATATCTGCAAGTGCTTTAGGTACAGGTGAAAGAGCAAATAATATATTAAGATTTTCAGAAAGCAATGTTGATGGGGGAAGTGTTCCAATTAGAGTAATAAGTACAATTAGAGATAATCCTGAAGGACAACAGGATTTTTTAGTATCATCGTTATTTACAAATAATAGAGATATAATTTATTGGGATACTAATGTTGGTGCTCCTGAAGATGTTCTTGCTTTTGATTCAAATAGTAGATTGAAGGCATATGATTTAGCTGTTCCTTCTAATGTGGATCTTTTTAGTCCTAGAATGGAATTGAGTACTGCAGAACTTTTTGGAGATCAAGAATTTATAAATGAATTTGGAACTTATGATCATCATCGTAGATCTCTTGAAACCCTTCAGAAAAACGCAAAAACAGAATTTGAACTTTTAGTTAAAGAAACTTTTGGAAAGACACAAGGAGAACAAGTTCTTAATGATCTTAGAGCTAATGCAGATGATCCTGAAGGATATATAGCAACATTAGAAACGCAGAAATGGTATCAAGATGGTTTACGTTCACAAGGTTTTACATCCTTTCCTTCTTTAGATCAACAAACAACAGCACGACTTTACCCTGGAGATATTGTTGCAGATAGAGGGGAAATTTCAGGGGTTTTAGAATCTTGGAAAACAAAAGAATTTCCTTCAGAAAACTTACCTTTATATTATAGTCCCCGTGAGAATCCTACCGAACCTCCTAGATTTGGTTTTAGAATGTATACTGCTGATTATAATCTTGGTGCTGGAGAAGTTTACGGATTTTATTTTTAATTTATAATTTTTCTTTTTCTGTTTTAAAATCTTTTATTTCTTGATTTAATTTTTCAAAACTTGCAGAATCTTTTTCTGCTTTTTCAAAGTCTTTTATATGTCTATATTCTTTTGCTCTTTTTGAAAATAAAAGCAATTTTTCATTTTTCATTTCCATTAATTCCCAAATATCATTTTCTTTTTTTATTGTTTGGTTAATAGAATTTATTGCTTTTGTATAATATTCAATTGCTGTATTGCATTCGTGTTCATCACAAAAACACCCTGATAAATCTGCAACAGCTAAATTTGTCTTAAAATTAGGATTTAATTCAGCTATTTTTTCGTATTCTTCTACTTTTTTTTGATAATGTTCTCCTGCTTTTTTCTTATGAGTCATTGCTTCATCCATGTGCTCTTGAACCCATTTAAAATCATGATTTCTATAACCAAATGAACTATAAGCTTCTCTTTCTTTTTCGTATAATGCTCCATAACTTTTTGCTTTAATTATGTGTGAAAAAACATAATTTGGATCTAAATTAATTGCTTTGTCTGCTTCTTCAAGCGCTTCTTCATAATTTTTTTGATCATAATTATTAGAAGCTTCCATAATATAATTTAAAGTATTTTTTTGTTTTTTATTTAATCCTTTAGAAGATAATTTATTTTTTATTTTCTCTTTTGACATAAGATATTCTTTAGAATAATCTTCAATTTTAATAGATATTTTGTCTTGAGCTTTTATAGAACCAAAAGTTGCCATAGTTGCAAGTATGCCAACAAGAGTGTTTTTTGCAAAATCTTGAAATCTTTTACTAACCATATAGACAGATGATGACTTCTTTTTATAAAGCTTCCTTTTATTAACGGTAAAAAGTTAGTATTAACTACTCGTAACAAGTGAAAAATAAATGTTTATTTGTGCTAGTGTTTTAATTGTAAAATAAATAGTTAAAAATTTTAAAAATCATAACCTAGACCTAGAATATCAAACATTACATTCATTTTTC
>CAZUDW010000015.1:30767-35037 GCA_964619305.1 uncultured Flavobacteriales bacterium | reverse complement strand
GTGAAACAGTTCATAAAGGGCAAATCCTGGCACAGATCAATACAGATGTTTTAAAGGAACAATTACAGGAGTTACAAATAAGGTATGATTTGGCACAAACAATTTATAAAAAGCAATCTGAATTATGGGCGAAGAAAATTGGATCAGAGGTACAATATCTTGAAGCAAAAAATAATAAAGAAGCGCTTGAGAAGAATGTAAAAAAAATTTCAAAGCAGCTTAAACTAGCTTCAATTACTTCACCCATAGAGGGAGTGATAGAATCAATCTTTCAGAAAGAGGGAGCGGTAGCCAACCCGGTTCAGCCGTTTGCCCGGATAGTCAACATAGAAAGTTTATATGTAGAATCTGAGATCGCTGAATCTTATGTGCCAAATATTAAAATCGGTGATTCCCTGACTGTAATCCTTGAAAACAACCCTGCTAAAAAAGCAGTTATTCAAAGTATTGGCAATGTGATAAATCCACAGAACAGGAGCTTTAAAATCAAGATTAAAATTAGTAATAACAGTGGTATGGTTAAAGTGAATGCTCTGGCAGAACTCCTGATACCGGATGTAATAGTAGATTCTGCTTTGGTAGTACCCGCTTACTGTATACAAAAGGATATTAAAGGACAGTATATTTATATTATAAAACCAAATCAAAGGGGGCAGGATATTGCGATCAGGAAATATGTGAAACCCGGCAATACAAATGAGAACAATCAAACTTTAATTAAGGATGGATTAGCAGAATCTGATAAAATCGTTGTTCAGGGCTATAATCATATTTCAAATGGAATGGAAGTTAAAATAATTAAATAGTGAAGATAGGGAAAGCTAATGGAGAATACAGGTAAGCAGCGTAAAATCCGCGAGTTTTTTTTAACCAATATATCGCTCAATAACAGCACAAGCATTTTTGTATTGTTGTTTCTTATTCTATTTATAGGCTTGGGATCATATATTTCAATGCCGAAGGAATTATTCCCTGAGATATCTTTTCCAACAATATTTGTTGGAACACCTTATCCCGGCAACTCTCCGATGGAAATAGAAAGCCTTGTGTCAAGACCGTTGGAGAAAGAAATTCAGACAATCAAAGGTGTGAAATCACTTAAGTCATCCAGTGTGCAGGATTTTTCATCTGTCATTGTTGAATTTAATACGGATGTTGATGTTGAAAAGGCTAAAAAGGATGTAAAAGATGCCGTTGATAAAGCAAAGAAGGATTTGCCAACCGATCTGCCATCCGATCCGGAAGTAAATGATATTGATGTGTCGGAATTCCCAATTATGAACCTACATCTATCCGGGGATTATAGCATAGATGATTTGAAAAAATATGCAGATGATCTTAAAGATGATATAGAAGATATTCCTGAATTGTCAAAAGTTGTAATCAAAGGGGCACTGGAAAGGGAAATTCAGATCAATGTTGATCTTTTTAAAATGGAGCTTAGTGAGATTAGCTTCAAAGATATTGAGCAGGCGATAGCACAAGAAAATATTTCACTCTCGGGAGGTGCTGTGAAAATGGGTACAAAAAGGAGAACATTAAGAGTAACCGGGGAATTCAAATCTGCTGATGAAATTGGGAAAATAATAGTCAAACACGAAAAAGGGAATATTGTTTATTTAGGAGATATTGCCGAAGTAAAAGACACTTATAAAGAAAGAGACAGTTTTGCCAGGCTAAACGGATATCCGGTGGTTTCACTGGATATAATTAAAAAAGGCGGAGAGAACCTGCTCACTACTACAGACAAAATCAATGAGATATTGCGTAAAGCAAGAATCCATTACTTGCCGGATGATCTGAAGATCACTATCACAAATGATCAATCTGATATTACCAGGAGTCAATTGGCTAATCTGGAAAACAGTATCATTTCGGGAATGATACTCGTGGTATTAGTCCTGTTTTTCTTTCTGGGCTTAAGGAACGCACTTTTCGTGGGTTTGGCTATCCCGCTTTCTATGTTTCTCTCTTTTATAATATTATCAGCTCTTGGAATTACTATGAGCATGGTCGTTCTCTTTGCTTTGATTCTTGCTCTGGGTATGCTGGTAGATAATGCCATAGTTGTTGTAGAAAACATTTATCGTTTATATCACGCAAAAAAGTTTCTGCCAATAGATGCAGCCAGGCAGGGAGTAGGGGAAATTGCAATGCCGATCATTTCATCTACTGCAACAACTCTTGCTGCATTTTTTCCTCTGTTATTCTGGAATGATATTATGGGAAAATTTATTCGTTATTTGCCTCTAACCCTTATTATCGTTCTCGGCTCATCACTCTTTGTGGCATTGGTGATAAATCCGGTTATAGCTAAAACTTTTATTAAAAAAGGAATAACAAGAAATAAAGACAAAGTACCAAAACTTTTTAAAAGGGCAATTCTGCTACTCCTTATTGGAACAACTTTTTATGTTCTGTCACTTCCTTCACTGGGAACACTTTGCATGATCGGTCTGCTGTTAATAGTCTGCAATTATTTGTTTCTTTCCCGTTTGCAGGTTTGGTTTCAAAACAAAGCATTGGTCAAATTAGAATCTGTATATGTGAAATCGGTAAGATTTGTACTAAAAGGGAAACGTCCTTATTGGTCTGTCGGAGGAACTTTTATTTTAATGATTTTTTCAATAATGCTCTACTTTGCATCCAAGCCAAAGATTGTACTGTTTCCTGTTAATGAGCCAAAATATATAAATATTTTCATCAATACGCCTATTGGCTCAGATATTACTTATACTGATTCAGTTACAAAGATTATTGAATCTCACCTGGAGGACATCTTAGATCCTTACAAAACTGTAATTAAATCAATAGTGGCCAATGTAGGCAAAGGAACTGCAGAACGTAACTTAAGTGGAGGCAATGAATCTACTCCACATAAGGCAAGAATTACTATTTCTTTTGTGAAATACGAACAACGGAATGGAATAAGTACATCAGAGATTATGCGAAAAATCTCAACTGAACTACCCAGCATTCCCGGTACAAGTATAGCTGTTGCTAAAAATTTAGAAGGACCACCTGTTGGCAAACCGATCAATATAGAGGTGAGAGGTAGTGATTTTGCTACCTTAGTTAGTATTACGGATACAATAAAACAAATCGTGCAGGCAGCAAATATTGATGGCATTGAAGATCTTGACATTGATTTGGATATCGGTAAACCTGAAATCGTTGTTGAAATTAATCGCATCAGAGCAAGAAGATTTGGTATTTCCACGGCACAGGTTGGAAACACATTACGAACGGCAGTTTTTGGGAAAGAATTGTCGAAATTTAAAGTTGGTGAAGACGAATATCCTATTCAGTTAAGACTGAAGGATAAATACAGATATAATCTTGCATCTTTGATGAATCAGAAAATTACTTTCAGGGATCCAAGCAATGGCCGGATTGCCCAGGTACCGATTTCTGCTGTTGCAAACGTCTATTATAATTCTTCCTACGGTTCAATCAACAGGAAGGATCTTAAACGCGTTATAACACTTTCATCTAATGTAATTGAAGGTTATAATGCTACTGAGATCAACGACCAGATCAAAGATAATTTAAAAGCTTTAAATCTTCCCGAAGGCTATGAATATAAGTTTACAGGTGGAGAACAGGAAAATCAGCAAAAAACAATGAACTTTTTATCCCGGGCATTATTGATTGCAATTGCATTGATTACATTAATTCTTGTATCTCAATTTAACTCAGTTACTAAACCTGTTATTATAGTGATTTCCGTTTTATTCAGTACGATTGGCGTATTCCTTGGTTTAGCCGTCAGCAATATGGATTTTGTAGTTATGATGACCGGAATTGGAATAGTCTCTCTGGCCGGTATTGTAGTTAATAATGCAATAGTACTGATAGATTATACTGAATTGTTAAAAACCAGATGGCGGTTAGATAATAAGATAGAAAGTACAGAGAAAATACCTAAAGAAGAGCTTAAGAAAATCATTGTTATAGCAGGGAAAACAAGATTAAGACCTGTTTTATTAACTGCCATAACAACGATACTGGGACTTATCCCAATGGCTTTGGCCATGAATATTGATTTTTTTGGCATGTTATCAGATTTTAATCCGAATATCTATTTTGGTGGAGATAATGCAAACTTTTGGGGGCCGCTTGCTTCAACAGTAATTTTTGGGTTGACTTTCGCCACATTTTTAACATTAGTTATTGTTCCTGTGATGTATTACATTACGGAATGTTTGTATTCATGGCCTTGGGCTAATAGAGCAGTTTATTGAAAATACGCTATCTTCAGGAGGTCTGA
>CAZUDW010000015.1:0-30667 GCA_964619305.1 uncultured Flavobacteriales bacterium | reverse complement strand
TTATCGTAGGTTATTCTCCATTATTTGCGTCATTATCACCACCGCCATCATGATGTAAGCCTTCATTACCTTGTCCATTACCATTTCCTTCCCCATCATCATCATCTTCATCGTCATCTTTATCAGTAACTCCATCTTCTCCGTTATCTCCATCTCCTGGTATTTTACCATCTTGTGATGTAATGCCATTTGTGTTATTCTGGAATAATGGTTGCCAGTCGTTATTTTTTTGACAAGCATCAAGTACAAAAAATCCCATTATTATTATTGCTATGGAAATAACAAACTTGATTTTTGTTAAATGCTTCATCGTGTACAAATATAATTAAAATTTTGTAAATTAAAACATAAAACGTAAAATTGACAAAGTTAGTTTCGTATCAATGGCAAAACAATTTCAACAATTGTTCCACTAGCTTGTTTATCCTGGCTGTGTGTTTCTCTGGGCCCGATGACCTGAATCATTGGATTATTGTTTATTTCTCTAAGAAGGTTTATCCTGCGCTTGGTAATATCCATACCTTTTGAAACATGCTCATTCATCTCTTTTTCTTTAGCTAATTTACTATTATTTATCCCGATACCATTATCAGTTATTCTGAAAACGAGGCAATCTTTTATATGATTATAAGTAACTGCTATCTCGACTTTTCCTTTTTTTTTCATCGGTAAAATACCATGTGAGATGCTATTCTCAACATATGGTTGAAGCAACATAGCCGGGATAGAGGTACTATCTGCATCAATTGCTTTATCAATTACAATGCTATATTCAAATTTATCTTTAAATCTCATTTTTTCCAGGCTAAGATAGAGTTGCAATCTTTCGATTTCATCTCCTAAAGAACTTTCACTGTTTTGTGAACTATCTAAATTTTTCCTAATCAATTTAGCAAAACCTGATAAATAATTGTTTGCTGCAAGTTTATCTTGTTTATTTATATAATATTGGATTGAATTTAATGCATTGAAAACAAAATGGCGGTTCATGCTTGCGTTGAGTGTTTGATGTTCCAGAGCTAATAGTTTCGATTGATGTATCAGATGTCGTGTGTATTCTTTTCTTGAAATAACAGCCATTCTCCATTTATATAAAAGAAAGGCCAAACCGATGAGAAGAGTTGCTAAGCCGGTATAAAACATCCATGTTCTCCAAAAGGGAGGCAGAATCTCAAACTCAAAACCTGTTATTTCAGACCAGTAGGCATTTTGGTTGCAGGCTTTCACAACAAAATTATAGTGTCCAAATGGTAAGTTGGAATAGGTTGCAAAATCAGCGGATGTGCTCGGAGACCACTTTTCATCAAATCCTTCAAGTTTAAATTTGTACCTAACCTGTTCAGGGTTGCTGAGACTGATGCCGTTAAAATCAAAAGTGAGGTGATTATCCCTATATTTTAATTGAAGATTTGCCGGTAATCGTTGAATGAGTTTTATTCCTGACGAGTATTTTGACCAATCTGTCTCCTCCAGATTCAATCTGAGTCCAGTTATTTGAATATATGGCGGTATTTTTTCAATATTATTATCTAGCCGGGCATCATGGCACATGACCAGTCCTTCATTCGTCCCAAACCAGGCATTGCCACTTGCATCTACATATGCAGCATTGAGGTTACATTCCTGGCTGACTATTCCGTCTTGAGAGGTGAGTTGCCTTATAAGCGTTGTATCTGATGAATAAAAGGTGTTGAGGTCAATAGTAAATATTCCATTGTTAGTACCGGCCCAAAGTACATTGCTGTTATCAGCGATGACAAAATTTATAAAATTAGAATTGGCTTCCTTACCTAACCTGATGATCCTGAAATTCTTATTATTATAAAATGTGATGCCATTTTTAGTTCCTAACCATAAATTCTTGTTTTTATCAACATAAATACTATAAATAGTATTGTCGCTTAGTCCGTCATTTTCGGTGTATTTCTTGATTTCATCATTATTAAGTTTAAACAATCCTTCACTGCTACCAAACCAAAAAGTCTTATTGTCTGTTTGCGCAATAGCTCTGACATTCTTGCCTATTGATCGGAGTTTTAAATCAAGTTCTGTTAATGAATTGTCATGTTGTTTTTTTAGAATAGCAACTCCTTCTTTTGTCCCATACCATATTCTGCCTTCTTTATCGCACAACAATGAAATCACTTTTTTCCCTATTAGTCCGTCTTTAACAGTGTAATTATTAAATCGTGCATTTCGGCAGGAAGTGATACCTTCAGAAGTGCCAAACCACAAAGTCCCTTTCTGATCAATAATGCTTGACCAAACGGTGTTGTTTGCAATTCCGTCAGACGTAGTATAGCAAGTGAATTTATTATTGAAATAACTGCATAATCCGTTTCCATAGGTTGAACACCATATCCTGCCCACAGTATCTTGTATAATTGACATAACAATATTGTTTCCAAGACCATCATCTTTAGTGAAATGCACAAACTTCTCTCCACTAAACCTTATAAATCCTCCACCATCACTTCCCAGCCAGAGATGCCCCTCATTGTCTTTTAATATTACATTTAAATTTGAGTTGTTTAATCCGTTTGTTTGAGTAAAGTTGGTTACTTCTCCGGTTTTATTGCTTATCTTACATAACCCATATTTTGATACAAACCAATAATCCGAATTATCATCAGATACAACATCTCTAACCCAGTCTGTATTTAAACCGTTTGAAACATCATAATGCTTTATATCATTTCTTCCTATTATATAAATGCCTTTTCCGTAAGAGGTTATTATTAAAGTATTGTTTTTAGCTATGTAAATCCTGCTTATATTTAATTCGTCCTTCTTTAGCAAATCAGATTGGCTGAATTTATTGTTTTGAAATACAACAACACCGTTTTTGGTACCAAGAAAAAGAGCTTTGTCTCTTAAACACAATGTCCTGACATATTTGTCTGAAAGATTATCAGGTAAGTGGTAAAAAGAATAATTCTGATTATAGAACATAGCAAAACCTTCATCACCCAGAGCCATCCAAATCCTATTATATTTGTCTATGGCCAATTCTTTTACATTTACGTCTCTGAGTGAATCATTAAAAGGGTAGTTGATGAATTTGTTCCCATCATATTTTGATATCCCACCCAATGTTGCAAACCACAGATTGCCGTCACTGTCTTGCGATATATCATTGATCTGGTTATCCAACAATCCATCGTCAGTTGAAATATTCTCAAATTTTATACCATCAAATCGACTTAATCCTCCAATGGTTCCAATCCAAAGATATCCGTTCCTTGCCTGAAATAAAGTTTCTACCTGGGAATGAACCAAACCCTCCTTTAATGAATATGTTTTAAAATAATACTGTTGAGAAAAACTTACGGTAATTATACCAAAGCCAAAAAAAAGTAATGCCGATAATGTCTTATAATTAATTTTCACAAATTAAATTCAGGCAATAAGTATTGTTACAAGTTTACAATGATTTAGCAAGAAATCGGAGTTAAAGAAAATAAATATACTAATAATGAGTTAGTATCGTACTCATTTGATAAATTTGCAGTACTATTATTCACAGTTTATGAGTTCTCATAAAAACAGCTTGTTGAGCAGAATTGATTCGCCATCGGATCTTCAGAAATTAAATGAAGATCAATTACTACAGGTCTGCAGCGAATTAAGAAATTTCATTATAGATGTCGTGTCAAGAAAAGGCGGACATTTTAGTGCGAGTTTAGGAGTTGTTGAATTAACGGTTGCTATTCATTATATTTTCAATACACCTTTTGATCGGGTAGTCTGGGATGTTGGACACCAGGCTTATGGACATAAAATTCTAACAGGGAGAAGGGATACTTTCCATACAAACAGAAAACTTGGAGGGATAAGTGGGTTCCCAAAAATAAGCGAAAGTGAATATGATGCATTTGGTGTGGGTCATTCTTCTACGTCTATTTCTGCAGTACTGGGGATGGCTGTAGCAGATAAAATAAAAGGAGAAAAGACGAGACAACACATTGCAATAATAGGTGACGGGGCCATGACAGCCGGTTTGGCATTTGAAGGATTGAACAATGCGGGTATATCTGGAACAAATATCCTGGTGATCCTCAATGATAATTGCATGTCTATTGATCCAAATGTTGGTGCCTTAAAAGAATATTTGACGGATATAACAACGTCTCACACATATAATAAAGTAAGAGATGATGTATGGAAATTATTAGGAAAAATAAGCAGGTTCGGACCGAATGCGCAGGAAATTGCATCCAAGGTTGAGAATGCAATTAAAAGTTCTCTGTTGAAGAGCAGTAATATGTTTGAATCATTAAATTTTCGATATTTTGGCCCTATTGATGGACATGACGTCAACTATCTCGTCAAAGTACTGAAAGACATTAAAGATATTCCTGGTCCTAAGCTATTACATTGTGTTACTAAAAAAGGGAAAGGGTATGAACCTGCCGAAAAAGGTTCAGCACCAACCTGGCATTCTCCCGGAATTTTCAATAAGAAAACAGGTGAAATCATTAAAATTACGCCCAAAAGTCCTGAACCACCAAAATACCAGGATGTTTTTGGGCATACAATAGTTGAACTTGCAGAGAAAAATTCAAAAATTGTTGGTATTACACCTGCAATGCCTTCAGGTTCTTCTCTTAATATCATGATGGAAGCTATGCCTGATCGTACTTTTGATGTTGGAATTGCTGAGCAACATGCTGTTACATTTTCAGCAGGACTTGCAAAAGAAGGACTGATCCCTTTTTGTAATATCTACTCATCTTTTTTTCAGAGAGCTTATGATCAGGTTATCCATGATGTTGTAATCCAGAATCTTCCGGTCGTTTTTTGTTTAGACAGAGCTGGGTTAGTTGGAGCTGATGGGCCAACGCACCATGGAGTTTATGATTTAGCTTTTATGAGGTGTCTCCCTAATATGATTATTGCTGCTCCACTTAATGAGAGTGAATTGCGAAATCTTATGTTCACGGCTCAATTAGATGAAATACAGCAGTCGTTTGTTATTCGTTATCCCAGGGGGAAAGGAGTAATGATCAATTGGAAAACTCCAATGAAAAAAATCAAGATAGGAACAGGAAAACGAATTAAAATTGGAAATGATATTGCCATCTTAACAATCGGCCATGTTGGGAATGAAGCAATAAAAGCATGTAAAACACTTGAGGAAATGAGCATTGATGCTGCTCATTATGATATGCGCTTCCTGAAACCTTTGGATGCGAATTTATTGAATGAAATATTCGGTAAGTTCACTCAAGTGATAACGGTGGAAGAGGGTTGCAAGCTGGGAGGGTTCGGAAGTGCTATTATAGAGTTTATGAATAAAAATGAGTACAATGCATATGTTCAGATATTAGGCATTCCGGACAAAGTGATAGAACATGGAACCCAAGAGGAATTGAGTGCTATGTGTGGGTATGACAGCAATGCAATCGTTGAAAAGGCCAAAGAGATGGTAAAAGCCAAATCCAAAAAAGCATCAGCCTGATATAGATCAGAATTTAAAATCCTCCATAAATTTCGTATTGTATTGTCCCGCCCTGAACTTCGGATCTTGTAAAAGTTTTTTATGGAATGGAATGGTGGTTTTAATACCCCCAATAATGTATTCATCCAAAGCTCGTTCCATTGTAGAAATAGCTTCTTCCCTTGTTTGAGCCACTGCGATAAGTTTAGAGATCATGGAGTCGTAATATGGTGGTATTTTATAACCGGCATAAATATGAGTATCTACCCTTATTCCATGCCCTCCGGGAGCATGATAGTCTGTAATTATTCCCGGGCAAGGCATGAAATTATTATAAGGATCTTCAGCATTAATACGGCATTCAATAGCATGCATTAAAGGTTCATAATTCATCCCTTTTATTCTTATACCTGCAGCCACTTTTATTTGTTCTTTTATAAGATCATAATTAATAATTTCTTCAGTTATAGTGTGTTCCACTTGTATCCGGGTATTCATCTCCATGAAATAAAACTTCTTCTTATTATCAACTAAAAACTCAATTGTGCCTACGCCTTCATATCGGATGGCTTTTGCTGCTTTTATAGCTGCTTTACCCATTTTTTGTCTTATATCCTTAGTTATAAATGGAGAAGGTGTTTCCTCACAAAGTTTTTGATGTCTTCTCTGTATCGAGCAATCTCTTTCTGATAGATGAGCCACTCTGCCATACTGATCTCCAATAATTTGAATTTCTATATGCCTTGGTTTTTCAATTAATTTTTCGATATACATCTCATCATTAGAAAAAGATGTCTTGGCTTCAAGTTTTGCAGCGTTCCACAATTCTTCAAGTTCTTCTTCGTTCCAAACCGTTCTCATTCCTTTTCCTCCACCACCGGCAACAGCTTTCAACATGATAGGATATTTGATTTTTTGAGCAATTTTTTTTGCTTCAGCAATTGAATTAATAACCCCATCAGAACCTGGTATAACAGGAACTCCAGCCTTCTTCATTGTTTCTCTCGCAGCGGCTTTATTGCCCATAGCATCAATCATTGTATGAGTGGGACCAATGAATTTGATTTTATAATCTTCACAAATTTTTGCAAACTTTGAATTCTCAGCAAGAAAACCATATCCGGGATGAATAGCATCTACATTGGTGATTTCCGCAGCAGCCATAATACTGGGGATATTTAAATACGAATTAATGCTCTCTGCAGGACCAATACAAACTGCTTCATCAGCAAACCGAACATGAAGACTATCTGCATCTGCAGTAGAATATACTGCAACAGTAGGCACACCCATTTCGCGACATGTTCTGACAATTCTTAAAGCAATCTCTCCACGGTTAGCCACCAGTATTTTCTTGAACATTTTAATTTCCTTGGCCATATTGATATCGGGCTAATGTTATAGTGGCTCAACCAGAAATAGAGGTTGATCGTATTCTACGGGTGTTGCATCTTCCACAAGCACTTTGATAATTTTTCCGTTAATCTCAGATTCAATCTCATTGAAAAGTTTCATTGCCTCAATAATACACAACACCTTTCCTGGTTCTATATTATCTCCAATTGCAATGAAAGGAGGTTTATCAGGAGCAGCTGCTCTGTAAAAAGTGCCGATCATAGGAGATTTTATTGTAACAACATTATCAGATGCGGCTTCTTCCTTTTTTTCATTGCTGTCTTTTGCAGATTCTTGAACGGCTTCTGGTTGATTTGTTTGGATTGGCTGAATTGTAGGTATCCCGGTTATAGGAATCTGAGGTTGAATTATTGTGGTTTCAACTTCATCATTTTGACCTCTCCTTTTTTTAGGAGGTGTTTTAATCGTGATTTTGAAATCTTTTAATTCAAGAGAAACTTCTGATACGCCAGATTTCGCAACAAACTTAATCAGCGATTGTATTTCATCAATTTTCATATTAAATTAATTAGGCGGGCTAAAGATAAAAATTATAATTTTTATTCAGTCTCTCTCCACAATTTTTTGAGATTATTACTGATGTTGTAAAATTTTATAATAAATTGATTTGCAATATTAACATGTTTATTATTAGAATACTTTATCTTTGGATACTCTTTGCGATATATTTTGGTTGTACTGCAAATCAGTATTGTTGTAACTTTATCCATATTTTAGTTGTTTTACGTATCAAATGAACAATTTTAAATCTTTCAACATGATCGCTATTATCGAAGGATCGGTTTATTTTTTCTGCAGTAAGCATTATTGCCGGGATAATCTCAAAATTGACTGCAATCTGATTGAATTATCAAAAAAATATGATCCTGTTTCGCGGATGTAATGAGAAAACTTATAAAAATGCAGGTTATGCTCAATCATCTGAATATGAGCCGCAGTGAACTACCTGCGAGTCGGGTTGGACTCATCCCGAGCCATACTTATCTGATTATGAGCCGTACTGTATTGATAGAATGACCAAATATAAAATAGGAGGATGCAAATGATCATCTTAAAAACTTATTTGCTGTGGTGTTCAATAGTGATCATATCAGCAGCAGCTTGCCACAAACTCGATGTGCCTTCCGGGACACCATCTTGTATTAAAGACAAAATAAATGCAATTAAGGAAGAAGAACGGAGAGATCCTCCTGGCAGCGTATGGAGATATGATTATAATGGCGAAACCGTCTATTTCATACCTTCCTATTGTTGTGATATTCCCAGTGAACTCTATGATGAAAAATGCAATTTTATTTGCAGTCCGGATGGAGGCATAACCGGTGCAGGTGATGGGCAGTGCACGGATTTTTTCAATAAGAGGACAAATGAACAACTGATCTGGAAAGACACAAGAAAATTTTAAAGGACAACTATTTACAACACAGAGTAAAGCGTTGATCTTTTCGAGACAGATGATCTGAAAGATTCAGGAGAAAACATATTCCTCAATACTAATAGTGCGATTGTTGCCTGGCAATAATCTGAATTGTCTCATTTCTTCATATTATTGTCAGCATGCGATTTAAAACTCTGTTTTATATCCTGGTGGGTTTCATCATCGTGTGCGTTGCATGGAAGTGTAATGATGTATTGTATTTTTATAATTTAGCCAGGGGACAAATGAAAATATTGATTGGGTCCGTTCCAATTGAAGAAGTATTAAAGGATGATGAACTAGCTGACTCAAATAAAACTAAACTTAAACTTGTTGCCGGGATTAAACACTTTGCAGAAGATGAGCTTGGCCTTGCTTCTACTGCTAATTACAGGAGTTTTTATGATCAGCACAACAAACCATTGTTGTGGGTAGTTACAGCCAGTGAACGTTATGCTTTAAAACCTTATAAATGGATATATCCTGTAGTAGGTGCTCTTGATTATCGTGGATATTTTAATTACAGTGACGCAAAAATTGAAGCATCCGGATTGGAAGCAATCGGATATGATATCCGGGTGGATGCAGTAAGCGCATGGTCCACACTTGGTTGGTTTTCTGATCCTGTTTTATCGGGGATGTTAAATAAAAAAGAAGGAGAGATTGCACGTCTGATTATCCACGAACTTACCCATAGTACTTTCTATTTTATAAGCGATGCTGATGAAAGTGAAAATATTGCAACGTTTATTGGGGATAATGGTGCTGAAGTTTATCTGAACAAGAAATATGGAAAAACATCTCCGCAAGTTCAGGAATTTAAAAATAATTTGATCGATGTGCAGAAATATGCACAACATCTCATACACGGAGCCAGCATCCTCGATTCTTTATATCTGACAATGACTCCCGGCATAACGGTTCACTATAAAGATAGTTTAAAGGAGAGTGCTATTAACGCTGTTATCAGTTCACTTGATACGATAGATTTCCATAATCCTGAGAGATTTGCTTTTTTGCATGAACGAGGTTTTCATGCCAATAATGCCTTTTTTATCGGATTTTTGATGTACAGAAAGGAACAGGAAATGAGAGATAAGGAGTTGAAAGATCAATTTGGAGGTGACCTGAAATGTTATATACAATATCTGAAAACTAAAACAAAAAAGAAGATATTATAAGAAAAAAGCCCCTTATATAAGGAGCTTTTTTCTAAGTTGATGGTTGTTGAATTACATCATGCCTCCCATACCGCCACCGGCTGGCATGGCTGGCATGGCTGGCGTCTTTTCATCTTCCGGTTCGTCAGATACAACACATTCTGTTGTAAGTAACATTCCGGCTATAGAAGCAGCATTTTCAATTGCAATTCGAGTGACTTTAGTCGGATCAATAACACCGGCTTTCATAAGATGCTCGAATGTATTTGTAGCTGCATTGTATCCAAAATCATCCTTTTCATTCATCACTTTTTGAACGACTACAGATCCTTCGCCTCCCGAATTGATAACGATTTGCCTTAAAGGTTCTTCCAAAGCACGTTTTACAATATTCACCCCTGTTGCCTGATCATCATTCTCCGTTTTAAGACTTTTAAGGTTTTTAATTGCCCTGATATATGCCACCCCGCCACCGGGAACAATACCTTCTTCCACAGCAGCCCTGGTTGCATGTAAAGCATCATCCACCCGATCTTTTTTCTCTTTGAGTTCAACTTCAGTAGCGGCACCTACATATAATACTGCAACACCACCACTAAGCTTGGCAAGTCTTTCCTGTAGCTTCTCTTTATCATAATCAGAAGTTGTTGTTTCTATCTGGGCTTTAATTTGATTTACCCTTGCGGTTATGTCATCTTTTTTCCCGGCACCATTAACAATTGTAGTATTGTCTTTGTCAATGGAAATCTTCTCGGCTTTTCCTAAATAACTCAAATCAGAATTTTCCAGCTTAAATCCTCTTTCTTCTGAAATGACAGTACCGCCTGTAAGGATTGCGATATCTTCTAACATGGCTTTTCTTCTGTCTCCGAAACCGGGGGCTTTAACAGCAGCAATTTTTAAAGAACCACGTAGTTTGTTGACAACAAGAGTAGCCAGGGCTTCTCCGTCCACATCCTCTGCAATAATAAGTAATGGCTTACCTGACTGAGCAGTTTTTTCCAATATCGGAAGTAAGTCTTTCATTGTTGATATTTTCTTATCATGGATCAGAATATAGGCATCATCCAGTTCTGTTTCCATTTTTTCCGGATTGGTTACGAAATAAGGAGAGAGATAACCTCTATCAAATTGCATTCCTTCAACAACATCTACATAGGTGTCCATCCCTTTGGATTCTTCAACAGTGATAACCCCTTCTTTTCCAACTTTCTGCATGGCTTCTGAAATGAATTTACCGATAGTTGCATCATTGTTGGAAGAGATAGTGGCTACTTGTTGAATTTTTTCCGAATCATCGCCAATGCTTTTTGATTGTTTGTGCAATTCATTTACAACTGCATCAACAGCTTTTTCTATACCCTTTTTTAAATCCATAGGATTGGCACCAGCTGCCACATTTTTCATGCCGGTTGTGATAATAGCTTGAGCAAGTACTGTTGCTGTTGTGGTACCATCACCGGCAGAGTCACCTGTTTTAGATGCCACTTCTTTCACCATCTGTGCTCCCATATTCTCAAGTGGATCTTTCAGTTCAATATCTTTTGCAACTGTAACCCCGTCTTTGGTTATCTGTGGAGCACCAAACTTTTTATCAAGCACAACATTGCGACCTTTAGGTCCTAAAGTTACTTTAACTGCATTGGATAGCGCATCAACGCCTTTTTTTAAAGCATCACGTGCGTTTGAATCATATGAAATATTTTTTGCCATTTTCTATTTGTTTTTTATGGTTTTACTTATTAAGAATTAAAGAATTGCATAGATATCAGATTCACGCATAATGAGGTAATCAGAATTATCTATGGTAATTTCAGTGCCGGAGTATTTGCCATACAGCACAATGTCTCCAACTTTAATTTCAGGAGGACAAAGTTTGCCATCGTCACTGACTTTCCCTTTCCCTACTGCAACCACTTTACCTTTTTGAGGCTTTTCTTTGGCTGTATCGGGAATGATAATTCCTGAAGCGGTTTTTTCTTCAGCTTCAGCAGGTTTTACGAGTACCCTGTCAGATAATGGTTTGATTTTAACGGCATTTTTTACCGCAGTTGCTGTTTCTGTCATTTTTTATAATTTTTGTTGTTAATATTTATTTTTTCTGATAGTCATGCGTACTATCATATAGTATGCCAAGAGGTTTATCGGATCAATATATAATTTAATCAGGACAAAATTTCATAATTTTTAATGTTTTTTTTTAATGATGTCAGATAAAATGACAAACTGACACTAGTGTGCTATAGTTATTGGCCTCCGTCCTGTTTATCGTTTAAGGGCGTAACCGGGCTGGGTGTATTATCTGGCATCCCCTGTGGAGGGGCAACAGGTGTCTGGTTGATTAGGTCTTGTAATTCACTGCTCTGTACTTCTTCCTGATTCCCATGCATAAACAGAGAAGATATCAGAGACAATGCACAAAGTGTTATTGCAAGACTCCATGTAGCTTTCTCTAAGAAATCTGTTGTTTTTCTAACACCCAACATCTGATTCGAACCGGCAAATGTTGCAGACAACCCTCCTCCTTTGGATTTCTGAATAAGTATCACTAAAATAAGGATGATGCATACTAAAATTATCAATACTGTTATAAGTGTTGTCATTATTTGTCTTTTTTGATTATTTCTTCCAATTCTTTAATTCGGGCTGCAAAATAACTTCTTTTTTCCGGATTTTTCAAACTTAGGTTTGAATATGCTTTAATTGCCTTATTGTAATGCTTTTGTTTGATGTAGATTTTTGCAAGTGTTTCTGTGATAAATTCTTCATCTTCTATAATGCTGAGGCGAGCCATATTGACCGGAGAATAAAACGATGTATCCTCTTGTTTATTGAATGTAGTGTCATCCCTGGTCACTTTGGTAATGTAGCCAGGTTGCTCAAGTGTATTTAGCCATTGAGAGAAAGGTCTCTTTCCTTCAAGTATTGTATCAACATTTGGATTAGCTGCTTTTTGTATTCGAATTTTTCGATGTTCCTTTTCTTGCTTGATGACAGGTTTCTTTGCTATTTCATCTACTAAAGTTGATGTGAGAGCTTCATGCATTATTTCTTTTTCAAGCTTTGTTTTTTCATCATCGGTGAGCAAAGCAGAACCTGTATGCTTTCTGTTATCAGGATATGTCTCTCTATCTATTCCTTCACATTCATCAATTACCTTTGCAAGGATAGGTTGCATAATATAATAATAAAGATGCTTCCTGTCCGGGGCATATATAGCAGCTAACTTCAATGCTTTATTAAATTGTGCGTCATGCTCTTCATGAAGCAATCTGGTTATTAAAATCCTGGATATCTGGCAATAAGGAAAAGACTCGATGATCTCTTCAACCAGGTTTCTGGCATTAGGGAAATTTACTTCGTTATGCGTAATCAATGAGAGGAAATTGTTTTTATCCATTACCAGTTACTTATAGCTTTGTTAAAAATATCCTGGGTGAGTTGATCTATAATTTCTGTTATCAACTGGTCTTCAACATCTGAAAGAATTTTGGTGCTTTCATAATCTGCATATCTTGAAAAAGCCTGGTCAAAGTTTTTAGATTCGTCTTTGGTGTTTGTGAACCTAACCTGAACAGTGATTGTGAGCCTGTTCATTGCAGTAGTTTCATTACCTGAAATTGCTGAAAAGCTTGTTGAATATTTTATAATTTCTCCTTCCAACTGAAGATTCCCATAATCAGCAACCATTGTCAGGTTTGTTTGTGATTGAAAATAATCCCGAAGAGATTCTGAAAATGTCTGACTTAAAGTCGGCTTTGCTAAAGGAGCTCTATTTGGGAAAGTTTTGATTGAAATTGTTTTGACATCTGGAGGAACAGATGCTCCTGTGAATGAATAATTGATTTTACAGGAGATTAATAATATACTTATTAATACACATAAAGAATGTAACTTGCACATTATTTGAGATTATATTCTTTGATTTTTCTATATAGAGTTCTTTCTGAAATGCCGAGTTCTTTTGCAGCACCTTTTCTTTTACCCCGGTATTTTGTAAGAGCACGTTCAATTAACTCTTTCTCTTTTTCTCCCAAAGATAATGATTCTTCAATCTCAACAGGAGCTTCAATATTTTCTTTTATGATTTTATCAGGAAACTGAACTGACATAGAAGATGCATTATCTGAATCATCATTGTATAGATTTTTAATTATCAAGGCTTTTTCCTTGCTTCCAATTTTATCGAATAAATCGCCTTGCATCAATTCTGCAATCAATTTTTTTAATTCGCTGACGTCCTTTTTCATATCGAAAAGTACCTTGTATAATATTTCTCTTTCATCAATATTTTGAGAGCGGTTTTCAAAGAGGACAGGTAAATTCGTTTTCTGATAAGTCGGTAAGTACTCTATGAGTGTTTCAGACTGTATTTCCCGATTTTGTTCAATCACAGAGATTTGTTCAGTGATATTTTTCAGTTGCCTGATATTTCCGGGCCAATGATATTTAATGAGCATCTCTTCGGATTCTTTATTTAATTTTATAGCTGGCATCCTGTATTTCTCTGCAAAATCAGATGCGAATTTTCTGAAAAGCAGATAAATGTCCTCCTTGCGTTCGCGTAATGGAGGGATGTGTATAGGTACTGTATTTAATCTATAGTAAAGATCTTCACGGAATTTCCCTCTTGAAATTGCCTCTAACATATCTATGTTTGTTGCAGCAATAACTCTGACATCTGTTTTTTGTTCTTTAGATGAACCAACCCTTATAAACTCCCCTGATTCCAGAATACGCAATAACCGGACCTGTGTTTCTTTTGGAAGTTCAGCTACTTCATCCAAAAAAATTGTGCCATTATTAGCTACTTCAAAATAACCTTGCCTGTCGTTAGTGGCACCTGTGAAAGAGCCCTTTACATGCCCGAATAACTCAGAATCAATCGTGCCTTCAGGAATCGCACCACAGTTAACCGGAATTAATGTTGCATGTTTTCTGGGGCTTAAATTATGTATTATTTTTGGCATTACTTCCTTCCCTGTGCCACTTTCACCGGTGATCAGAACAGACAGATCAGTCGAAGATACTTGCATGGCAGTTATAATAGCCCTGTCAAGCAAAGGCGAGTTTCCTATGATGCCAAACCGTTGTTTAATTTGTTGTAGCGTTGTAACCATCAGCTAAGGTTTTTTCTTGAACAATTTCTCCTACCAATGTAGCAGATGTGCAAGTTTTTGTTTTTATGTTTATGTAATCGCCTATTTTAGTACCATCCTTTGGGAAAACAAATACTGAATTTTGGGAGTTTCTACCGAAAAAACAATTCTCAGATCGTTTTGAAATTCCTTCTACGAGAATTTTGTGTGTACGATTTAATGCAGCCCTATGCCATAATAATGAGTGTTTCTGTTGCAGTTCAATTATCTCATTTAATCGTCTTGTTTTAACATCATCTGAAATATTATCTGAGAACTTCCTGTTGGCTGTTGTTCCAGGACGGTCTGAATATTTGAACATATAAGCAAAATTGAAATTAACTTTTTCCATCAACGAAATTGTGTCAGAATGTTGTGCTTCTGTTTCTCCGCAAAAACCTGCAATAATATCTGTAGATATGGCACAATCGGGGATCAGTGATCTGATCGATGCAACTCGTTCAAGATACCAGTTGCGGGAATAATCTCTATTCATTTTTCTGAGTATATCATCATTCCCACTTTGTACAGGAAGATGAATATGTTTGCAAATGTTTGAATTTTTTGTCATCACCCGGAGTACTTCATCTGTAATGTCCTTTGGATGTGAAGTGGAAAAGCGCACTCTCAATTCAGGGTTAATTTCAGCAACCATATGAAGTAATTCAGCAAAATTTAATCGATTGGTAATTCGGGGAAATTTATTCATGTTTTTTTTTGCTCCTCCTCCAAACCAAAGATAAGAATCCACATTTTGTCCTAACAATGTGACTTCACGATAACCTTCCTTAAATAAATTGGTTGCTTCTTTTAGGATGGTTTTAGGATCTCTGCTACGTTCTCTTCCCCTGGTAAAAGGGACTATGCAAAAAGAACACATATTATCGCATCCGCGGGTAATTGAAATAAAGGCACTGATTTGATTATTTTTCCTGACAGGGCAGATGTCTGCATAAGTTTCTTCAAGTGATAATATAACGTTAACTGCATCCTGACCATTCATTGCATGATTTATCAAACGAGGCAATACCCTATACGAATCAGGTCCAACAACAATGTCAACTAATTGTTCTTCTTCCAAAAGTTGTGATTTCAGTCTGCTTGCCATACAGCCAAGAATGCCCAGAACAAGTCGTGGATTGTCTTTCTTCAACAACTGGAATTGGGCTAATCTTTTACGTACTTTTTTTTCAGCATTGTCCCGGATTGAACATGTATTTATTAATATTATATCAGCATCTTTTACTATATCAGTTGAACCATATCCATTTGATTGAAGAATGGAAGTCACTATTTCACTGTCGGAGAAATTCATCTGACATCCATATGTCTCAATATACGCTTTTTTCATAGAATCCCCATCAATAGTTTCCAATACCACATACCAATTTTGTTTAATAACTCTACAAAATTACTTAATATGATGGTTGTGTCAAAATGTCAGCCATAACCCTGATATAATTTACTAAAAGAGAATCAAATCGACTTGGATAAAAGTGCGATTTTGATTGAAGTAAATGATTTTTTTTCTTTGCGTCTTCAAAAATATCTTTATAATTAGTTTCTGAAAAGAAATATGGCAAAAGGTTTAGTAATAGTGGAATCACCGGCAAAAGCCAAAACTATAAAAGGTTTTTTAGGAGAGGGTTTTGAGGTGCAATCTTGTTTTGGTCATGTTAGGGACCTTCCTAAAGGTGAACTAGGTGTTGATGTAGAAAATGGCTTTAAACCCAGATATATCATACCTAATGAAAAGAAAAAAGTTATTGCTAACCTGAAGAAGCATCTGAAACAATCTGAAATAATTTGGCTGGCGACTGATGAAGATCGGGAAGGTGAAGCTATTTCGTGGCATTTGGTTGAGGCTTTGAAACTCAACAGAGCTAATACAAGAAGAATTGTATTTCATGAGATCACAAAGAAGGCAATACTGTCTGCGGTTTCAACACCTAGGGAATTAGATGATAGACTCGTTATGGCTCAACAAGCAAGAAGGGTTCTTGATCGCTTGGTTGGATATAATCTTTCTCCGGTTCTTTGGAAAAAAGTGCGTGCAAAATTATCTGCCGGCAGGGTGCAATCTGTAGCAGTTAAACTGGTTGTTGCCAAAGAAAAAGAATATTCTGAGTTTGTGCCTCAGTCTAATTATAAAATCACTACAGATTTTGTAGGCATTGATGGAGATACCAATTCAATTTTTTCTGCTACCTTAAAGAATAAACCTGATGATGAGCAAAAAGCATTGAAAATCTTAGAGCAACTGAAGAAATCTGTATATTATGTAAAAAATATTGAGCAAAAACCAACTAAACGATCACCTTCTCCGCCTTTTACTACATCAACTTTGCAGCAAGAAGCAGGAAGAAGATTAGGCATGTCAGTAAAACAAACAATGCGTTATGCCCAACAGTTGTATGAGGAGGGTAAAATCACATATATGAGAACTGATTCTGTAAATCTATCAGATACTGCTATTGCGGAATCCAAAGAGGAAATATGCAACATTTTCGGTAATCAATACTTCAGGAAACGACAATATCAAACTAAAAGTAAAGGTGCACAGGAAGCACATGAGGCCATCAGACCTACCTCTATGGCCATGAAAACACTTCAGAATAGAGAAGGGCATAAAAAGCTTTATGAATTAATCTGGAAACGTACTTTGGCATCACAAATGAGCGATGCAGAATTGGAGAAGACGGTGATAACTATTGATGCCAGTTCCATTGAGGAAGATTTTGTAGCAAAAGGAGAAGTTTTGAAATTTGACGGTTTTCTGCGGGTATATCATGAAAGCAAGCAAAAGGATAATGAAAAGAAGGATCGGGTTTTACTGCCTGATTTAAATATTAATGACAAACTAAAAGCACAGGAAGTAAAAGCAGTGGAGGGATATACTAAACCTCCAGCACGTTATTCCGAAGCAGGTTTGGTTAGAAAGTTGGAAGAACTTGGGATTGGGAGGCCATCAACATATGCACCTACTATTTCTCTGATCCAGGATAGGGGATATGTTATTAAAAGAAATCAGGAAGGTATTTCAAGACAATTAAGAGTAATTAAACTAAAAGATGGGGAAATAAAAAGCACATATACCGATGAAATCACTGGAGTAGAAAAAAACAAACTTGTTCCAACAGATACCGGCAAGGTTGTTAATGATTTTTTAGATGAGAACTTCAAAGAAATCTTAGATTATAATTTTACTGCAAATGTCGAAGAAGAATTTGATAAAATTGCGATTGGGGAGTTGGAATGGAATAAGATGCTTAAGGATTTCTATGGTGATTTTAAAAAGACTGTTGAACTTGTATTGCAGAATTCTCCTAAAGTATCAGGTGAGAGATTACTTGGGGTTGATCCGGTTAGCGGTAAAAATGTTTATGCCAAGATCGGCAGGTTTGGACCAATGATACAAATTGGAGAATCAACTAAAGGAGAAGAAAAACCAAGATTTGCAGGGTTAACAAATACGCAGAGTATTTCAACCATTACTTTGGAAGAGGCACTTGCTCTATTTAAATTTCCTTTAGAGATAGGTGATTATGAAGGGAAACAGGTTAAAGTTAATATTGGTAAACATGGGCCATATATAACATATGATGGTAATAACTATAGTTTGGAAAAAGGAAGTGATCCTTTTACGATAAATATAGAGAAAGCTGGCGCCATTCTGAAAACCAACAAACATAGAAATCTTGGACAATTTGAAGATGAAGATATCGTCACTGGTTTGGGTCGTTTCGGACCATTTGTTAAACATAAGAATCAATATTTTTCTTTGCCTAAAAGCATATCCTTAAGTGAAGTAAGCCTTGAAGAAGCAATTGAATTAATTGAGAAGAAAAGGGCAAGTAAGAAATCATAAATCTTCATCACAAGTTAGTTCATGAATAATCAAGAAAGCAGTGTTTATAAATTCACAATTGATGACATTGTTTCTGATTAAAAAAAGTTTAAGTTTTGTAAAAAATGGATTCAGCAATATACTTTCAGAGTCTTGAACTAACAAATGATCAATTCCCAAAAAACACAATTGGGAATATAACTGATTTTCATTCAGTTGAAGGATTTCCTGATGTTCAGCAAGCGCAGATTGCAATAATTGGTGTTTGTGAAGGTCGCAATGCCTTAAATAATGAAGGATGTGCAGATGCCCCAAATAAAGTGAGAAATTACCTGTACAAATTATTTGATCATTCCAATGGTTTGAAGATTGTGGATTTGGGCAATATATTTCCAGGTAATGAAGTCAGTGATACTTATTTTGCTTTAAGCAGTACAATTGCAGAATTGCTGAAATTAAAAATTGTACCAATCATTCTTGGAGGGAGTCAGGATTTAACATTTGCCAACTACAAAGCATATGAAATGGTTGAACAAATTATCAACATTGTCTCGATAGATTCTGAATTTGATTTAGGTGAGCAGGGAGAGGTGTTAAACTCCAGATCATACCTGACTAAGATATTGTTGAATCAGCCTAATTATTTGTTTAATTTCAGCAATATCGGTTATCAGACTTATCTGGTTAATAATGACGCTTTGGAGTTAATGACCAAGTTGTTTTTTGATGTATATAGGCTGGGGGAGATGCGGACAAACATGGAGGAAATAGAACCCATTGTTCGCAATGCCGATATGATGAGTTTTGATATTTCAAGTATTAAACAAACAGATGCACCTGCTAATGGTAATGCATTGCCAAATGGATTCTATAGTGAAGAGGCTTGCCAGATCGCACGTTATGCAGGTATGAGTGATAAGCTTACATCTTTTGGATTATATGAAATCAATCCTACACTCGACATTTGTGATCAAACAATAAAATTAGCAGCACAGATCATCTGGCATTTCTTAGACGGATTCAACTACAGGAAGAAAGATATGCCAATATTCAGTAAAAAAGATTTTGTTAAGTATTCAGTTGCTATTGATGATAATGACTTTAATGAGCTTGTATTTTATAAGAGTAGAAAAAGCGATAGGTGGTGGATGGACATCCCTTACCCTCCTAACAAAGGCTCGAAATATGACAGGCATCATCTTGTCCCTTGCTCATATGCAGATTATGAAACAGCATGCAAAAAAGAGGTTCCTGACCGATGGTGGAGAACTTACCAGAAATTAAATTAATGCATTACATTATATATACACATTGTGCCTGTTGCACAACACTGTTAATAAGTTCAACACAAAATTAAGCAAAACGGGCTTTTGCGTTCTTTTTGGCAAATACAGGCTGTTCTGCGAAGTTGGTTGTCCCTGAATTTTCACATCCCAACCGCTATAAAATAAAAAAGAAGTACCTCACACCAGGGTTAATTGGATTGTTTTTTAAAAAAAGATAGTACTCCGATTATAATGCCAGGTTCCCGATATCGGGACAGCTAGTGCATCAGCCACCTATTATTACTTTGATTATATGCGATTTTGTATTTGAGAGAAATAATTATTTTTACGCAGTTTTTTGCAGATTAAAATAAATGTTGTAATTTAGCATTTCATTATTAAATCAAAGTATGAAAAAATCAATCTTATTAGGTGCTGTTTTATGCGTTTGTATAACGGGGTTTTCCCAACAAGATCCGCAATTCAGTCAAAATATGCACAATCGTCTTTTCCCAAATCCTGGAGTTGCAGGAAGCAATAAAGCGATATGCGCTACTTTACTTGGAAGACAGCAATGGATGGGTTTCGATGGTAAACCTGAGACTTATCTTTTTACCATTCATGCCCCTGTTAGAATTCTCAGAGGGGGCTTAGGGCTTTCTGTAACAAGTGATAAATTAGGATCTGAAAATACTATGGGCTTGAAAGCAGCTTATGCATATCGCCAAACCATCGGTGTTGGTGATCTTGGGATAGGAGTCGGTATAGGAATGGTCAGTAAATCTATAAAGGATGAATGGGTGTCTATTGACCCTTATTCTCAGGACCCATCAATACCGGATAATGGAGCAAGCGATGCCGGTTTTGATTTGGATTTCGGGCTTTATTATAAAACCAATAAATTATATGTAGGGCTTTCCTCTACTCATTTAACGGAATCTGATCTGGAACAAATTGAAAATAATACCAGCGGATTAAGTTATAAAGTTGCAAGACATTATTATATAATGGCAGGATATGAGTATGAAATCAATCCGAGCTTCACATTGTTACCTTCAGTTTTTGTGAAATCAGATGCCAGTTCGACACAATTTGATGTAAATATTAATGTTTTGTACAATAATTTGATATGGGGTGGCGTTTCATATCGTTTTCAAGATGCAATTGTACCCATGATCGGAATAGTAAAAGAGGGAATAGGTCCTGGAACTTTGAAGTTTGGTTATTCCTATGATGTAACTACTTCTGCACTTAGGCAATACAGTAGTGGAAGCCATGAAATAATGCTGGGCTACTGTTTTAAAATTCCGGAAGTAGAGAAAGTTCAAAAACACAAAACAGTAAGATTTTTATAAATTAAATGTAACCTTGAAGATAGGTCTTCGTTAAAGGCAAGTTCTGACTGCAGGAGAAAATATGAGATGTATTTAACAAGAATGCCATTTATAAATTAAACCTATAGGAGCATGAAACGGTTACTATTTATCGGATCTGTTGCTACACTGCTTTTAAGCGGATGTGGAGGCGGTAATAATGGACAACTTACAGGAGTTCCAGGAAGAATATTCTGGTATCAGCCGGATCCCTATGGAATGTTATATTGTCCAATGGGGGAATATATCATGGGCCCAAGTGATCAGGAAGCGCCTTTTGCCTATACAACAAAATCAAAAACAGTTTCTATACAGGCATTTTATATGGATCAGACTGAAATTACCAATAACGAATACCGGCAATTCGTGTATTGGGTAAGAGATTCCATTGCACATAGAATACTTGCAGATGAAATCAGTGAAGATCATATTATATCAGTAGATGCATGGGATGAGGATATTGATCCTCCTTTGATCAACTGGCGGGAAAGAATAGATTGGGATGATGCAGATGTGAGGGAGGCATTAGAGCCTATGTATCTGCCGGAACATGAACGCTTTTATAGAAGGCGGGAAATAGACACTCGTAAACTTGATTTCGAATATTATTGGATTGATTTACGTGATGCTGCCAGAAAGGGAGCACAGGGTGCACCATTGAGAGAAAGAGGGAAAAACGACCGTTCAGAGTTTATCGAAAGAGAAACTATCAATGTTTACCCTGATACTCTTTGCTGGATACATGATTTTACCTATTCCTTTAATGAGCCGATGACAAATATGTATTTCTGGCATCCTGCTTTTGATGAATATCCTGTTGTAGGTGTTACCTGGAAACAGGCAAGAGCTTTTGGTGTATGGAGAACACAATTATATAATAGCTATTTACATAGTATTGGCGGTATTGCTGTTCAGGATTTCAGATTACCAACAGAAGCTGAATGGGAATATGCAGCCCGTGGTGGGTTGGATATGTCACCTTATCCCTGGGGTGGCCCATATACAAGGAATAGTCGGGGATGTTTCCTGGCAAACTTTAAACCATTGCGTGGAAATTATGTGGACGATGGTGGTTTTCATACGGTGCGTGTAGCATCTTATTCTCCCAATGAATGGGGACTTTACGATATGGCAGGCAATGTGGCAGAATGGACCAGCAATGCATTTGATGAATCTGCTTATGATTTTGCACATGACCTGAATCCCGATTATCAATACAATTACTGGGAACACAATGCTGATGATGAAAATGATCCACCTGCATTAAAACGTAAAGTAATTAGGGGTGGTTCATGGAAAGATATCGGTTATTATATACAAACAGGATCTAGAACATATGAATATCAGGACTCAGCAAAATCTTACATTGGATTCAGACAGGTTATGACCTATCTTGGTAGAAGTAAGGATGGAGAAGGTGGTATTTAATTTTTATATTTACATATTAAGGAGCAATTTAAGGAGCAATTAATTATACATTTGTTTAACTAAAAATCTAATATTATGGGGCTTTTCACAGGAATGAAACCAGGCAGTTTAAAATGGAAGAAATTTATGGGCAAATTATACGGATGGGGAGCATCTGTAGTTATTTTAGGAGCCCTTTTTAAGATTCAGCATTATCCCGGGGCCGGGCCAATGTTGATTCTTGGATTGAGTACGGAAGCAGTTATATTCTTCTTTTCAGCCTTTGAACCTGTACACCAGGAACCGGACTGGACATTGGTTTATCCTGAACTAGCGGTACCTGAAGAAGGAGATGAAGGATTATTAAGTGTTGGAGAAGATGCATTAGAAGATGATGAAACCATCACTGAGCAGCTTGATCGAATGCTTGAGGAAGCCAAGATAGGACCTGAATTGATTGAGAGTCTTGGGGCCGGCCTGCGTGGTTTGACGGAACAAACATCAAAACTATCAAATATCGCTGACACTACTGTAGCTACTGATGAATTTGTTTCGAAGATCAAGGATGCATCCAGATCGGCAGGTGATTTGTCAGAAGTATATGCCAAAACAGCATCCTCTCTGTCCTCATCTGCAAGTCAGATGGCTGATTCTTATGAGCAAACGGCTCAGGAACTTTCGAGTTCTGCTTCCCAATTGTCTCAAACTTATGCCAGAACGGCTGAACAATTGAGAGGAGAATTGGAAATTTCATCTGAAGAAGGCAGTAATTATAGAGAGCAATTACAAAAGTTTACCACGAATTTATCGGCTCTCAATAATGCATATGAGATGCAACTTAAAGGTACTCAGGAAACACAAAAATTCTACGATGGTGTTTCTGAACTTGTACAGAATCTCAATGATTCTATTGATGATACCAAAAAGTATAAAGAGAACATGGCTGGTTTAGCAACAAATCTCAATGCATTGAATACAGTATATGGTAATATGTTAACTGCTATGAGCGGAGTTGCTGCATCAAACAGGGATGCATAATATTGATCTTGTAATGAAAATGAATGAATTTAAGTTTAACTTTTAATTTTTGAGAGATGGCAGGAAAAGTACCTCCGGCAAGACAGAACATGATCAATATGATGTATTTGGTGTTGACAGCACTTCTTGCATTGAATGTTTCCAAAGAAATTCTTGAAGCGTTTGTGTTGATTGATGAAAGTCTAGAAATGACTACTGAAAATTTTGTCGGCAAAAATGAAATTACGTATAGCGCATTTGAGCGTGCTTTACAAAATGACCCGGGGAAGGTAAAACCATATTATGATAAGGCTATGCAGGCAAAAGCCTATGCGGATGAAATGATTACTTATATTGATGATCTGAAAAAGTATCTGTTCCAAAAGGTTGATAATCTCGATGAATCAGTTCTCGACACATTTAAATTGAAATATTGCAACAGTCTGGATAATCATGATATTCAACCCGGTATTATGATTGGAGATCCTGGAAGTCCTAAAACAGGAGAGAGGAGTGCCGCTGAATTAAAAGCTAAACTGAATAAATTAAAAGAACAATTTATTGGTTTATTGGATCCCAAGATCCGGGGTTCTGTTGAGGTGCCAATTAATACAAAAGATGTTGGTATGGTTAACGGTACATTTGAAACATGGGAAACTGGAAATTTCTTTGGACTGCCATTTGCAGCCGTAATAACAAATCTATCTAAAATACAGGCAGATATCAGGAATGCGGAATCCGATATCACAACGCGCATTTATTCAAATATTAGTGCGGAAGATTTTAAATTTGACACTCTTGCCGCAAGGGTAATACCAAACACGAATTATGTGATCATTGGCGACACTTACAGAGCTGACGTATTTGTTGCTGCCTTCAGTACAACACAGAATCCGGTTCTTACTATTGGGAAGACAGACTCAACCGGGAACTTCACTCCTTCTCCTGACAGTGGTGGAGTTTCTTATGACAGAGGCGTTGCAAGGTATGCTATTGCTCCAAATACAGAAGGTGAACACGAATGGGGTGGAGTGATTAAAGTGAAAAAACCCGATGGCTCATATTCCCCATACCCTTTCCATTCTTCATTTTTTGCAGCTAAACCAACCTTGGTTGTTTCTCCTACTGCTATGAATGTATTTTATCGTGGTATCGACAATCCTGTTGAAGTCTCCGTGCCGGGAATTCCTACAGAATTACTCGAAGTATCAATCTCAAATGCTTCCCGTTCAGGCAGTGGTGGGAAATACAAAGTAAGACCCGGGAAGGGAAAGACTTCTACGGTGAGTGTCTCTGCTACTGTAAATGGACAGAAAAGGAACTTTGGTAAAATGGAATTTCGCGTTAAGAATGTTCCCGATCCAAAGCCATCTTTTGCAGGGATCACAGCTACCGGTAGACTGGCAAAAAATAAATTGAAAGTTGCAAGAGGTGTGCTTGCAAAAATGGAGAATTTTGAATTTGACTTAAAGTTTAGGGTTATTTCATTTACAATGTCTGCAACGATCAAAGGAAAGGTTGTTGAATTAAAAGCAGGAAACGCAGCCGTAACTCATGATATGAAAACTTTGGTTAATGCATTGAGGAGCAAGCAAAAGCTTTATATTGAGAATATCAAAGCAAAAGGGCCTGATGGGACAGTGAGAAACTTAGGAACTATTGTTATTAAAGTAATCTAACTATCAAAAGAGACAGTTTATGAAAAAAGGAAAACAACTGACTCTGACTGCAGCAATTTTACTGCTCACCGGCATAATGGCTGTTGGACAGGAGAGCAATGTGCTTGACGGAATTTATATAAAAGAGCATACTCCTAGCAGAAAACCAATTTCGTATGCATCCAACGGGCCATATGGAAGTTCTCTGATTAGAGAAGCAAATGTAATGTGGTTGCGAAGGATATGGCGGCATATTGATTTGCGTGAAAAGATCAACCACCCTTTATACTACCCGGTTGATCCGATTGCAGACAGAAAAAGCCTATTCGATCTGATTAAAACATCAGTGATGGATGAGGGCACGATCACTCCTTATGATCCGGGGGCTTTGGGAAATAACGATGAATTCACGGTAAAAATGACATTGGATGATGTTAAAGCACTGTTGTTCACAGCCGATACTGTTTATACGGAAGATCTGGATGGGAATATGGTGCAGGAACTTACTACAATTGAGTTGAAAACAGAAAATGTTAAGAAGTTTGAGGTGAAGGAAGAGTGGTTTTTTGACCGGGAGCGTTCAGTTATGGATGTGCGCATCATTGGTTTGTGTCCTATGAAATCTGTTACTGATGAGGTCTCAGGAGATTTCAGGGGATATAGCCCGATTTTTTGGGTTTACTTTCCTGAGGCACGCTATATTTTTGCAACCCACACTGTTTTCAATCCGAATAATGATGCAGAAAGAAGATCATTTGAAGACATCTTTTGGAAAAGACAATTTGGTAGCTATATTACCAAAAGATCTAATGTTTATGACAGGGGTATAAATGAGTATAAATCGGGATTGGATGCCTTACTGGAAGCAGAAAAAATTAAAAATGAACTTTTTGTAATGGAACACGACCTGTGGCATTACTAGGATATAGATATCTTTTTTTTCAGAGCCCTTGCATATAGCAGGGGCTTTTTTATTTCCGTGCCACCAGTATGTCTGTTTTTTTATGGTATTCAACTTTATTGAAACACGCGGAGAAAGTTTGAATAAGATTTTCCATTTCCTTCTTCAACCTGAAAGTATGGGTCATTTTATTAAATGCTATGATACCGCCCTCATTTAAATGATCGTAAAGAAGCCGGATGAATGCTTCAGTTTGGAATTCAGAAGGAACAATGGCATCAATAAAAATATCACACACGATTAGATCATAGCTTCCATTATCTTCTTTGATAAAAGATAAGGCATCTCTACAATGCACGCTCAGATTATTATAATCAAGTGCGGAGAAGTATTTCTTTCCCAGTTCAAGAACTTTTTCATCAAGCTCAATACCTGTAATTGAACAGGATATCTTAAGTTGTTTTTGAATGATATGGCTGATTCCACCCACGCCATAGCCAAGAATAAGTACATTCTCCATTTTCATCTTTATTAATTCAATCTGCCGGAAGGTTCTTAAAAACTTTCGCTGAGCGTCTCCAAATGCATAATTGGCATTCCGGGTGTTAAGATATAATCTGCCATTAACCAAAGTAACTTCAAGGTAGTGATTCACCGGGCTGCTCGTTTTCTCAACGATAACCGGGTAAATATAGCTCAATAATATCTTGAATTTTGAGATTTTTAACGAAGTCATACCCTAAATCATTAAGTGATATTTCTGAATAAAAACCTGCATTTCAGGTATTATTTGTTTTCTTGCAGAGAGAATTTATAGACGATTCACTTTTTCGTTTCATTTCGAAGATAATAATTCTTTAATGCAATTTTTGAAAGTTCTTTGAAATGATCAATTTGTAATTGATCCAATTCTTTATTCGCTATTGCTGTTCTGATCAATTCGTTCAAAATGTCTCTGGCAGGAATGATTTGATTTGCATCAATAGATAGCTTAAATCGATAGTATAAAAAAAGAAGATTACCCGCATAACAAGAAATCAATTTGTCAAGTTCTTCTTCAGCACCTTGTATATCCTTATCTTCTTCCCATAATATTTTGAAATAAAAATAAGCAGCTTCAGTGCTCAATACAGGATCATTGCTTATAAGCGCTTTCTTCATCTGTTGAATCCCCTTATTTATGTCTCCCGGAGGTAAAAGGATGAGATAAGGATAAAGAAGCGGAAAAGAAATTTTCTCCCGTTCAATATAATAATTATACATTCCTGATGTGATATAAAACCAGGGGAACTCCTCCTCATTACCAAAAGATTTTCTCAGATATTTAATAGACTGATTAAGATAGGAAACAGATTTAAGATAATTTTTTTGCAAAACAGCAACCCGTGCATTGATGGCATAAGCACTTAAAAGACAATAAAGCTCCTCGTTTGTAATATCTTCACTTTTTCTTAATTCCCTGATAACGGCATTTGTGTTTTGTTCCAGGTCATTGTATATAGATTTATTATTTAACCCGCTGATAAGTTTCCACCAGTCATGATTGGCAATGCTTAGCTTTGTCCATGGATTATCAGGATATGTATCTATCAGATATTGAATAGTTTTTTCTGATTTTTTGAATTTGAAATGATATAATGAAATAAAAGAGGAATAAACCGAATCTTTCCCCTGGAATGTTGCTGTATTGTTATCCTGGCAAATAACATTTTCAAAGAGTGAAAAAACTACCAGTGTCAGAGTGATGAACCGCATCATTTTTATGCATTTCATTTCGGTGAATGCCCTGCTCTTGTCTTGGAAATTTCATGGATGATCTCCCGGTAAGCAGTTGCTTTTTTTGTCTCGGTTTTACTTTGGGCAATTATGGCTGCTTTTTTAATCCCCCCTGTGTAATAACGCTGATACCAGGGAAGGATTGATATAAAAGCGTCAAACAAAGAGAATGTAACAGCAACATAAACAGTAAGCACAGCCAGCCCTCCTGTCAGTAACAGTGAGTTAAACCCGTTTTTTAAATCACCGGCATAGAACTGACCGGAACCAGGAAATATTGCGCTTAGAATTCTTGCTGTTTTGGGTTTGATCTTTCCCGCTTTATCAACAAGATGAAACTGGGCATCAATTTGTCTGATCGTTTCCGGATTGCTTTGCCCTGCAAATTGTTCGAAAGCTTGTTTTGATGATTCATAATATCCGGCACCAAAATTCGCTATGCCAAGCAGAAGGAATTTTGCCGATGCAATACTGTCAGGTGTGGAGTCCGGAAGGTTGTAAAGCTCTGCGAGTGCCAGATTGAACTTCCTTTCCAAAAGCAGGGCAGACGATTTTTTTAAGATTAAAGCCATTTTCAGGATTTCATCATCCTCAGCGAAATAAGCCAGATCATAATATTTCGCTGCCCTGTCATAATCTTTCATGAAAAAATAGCAGTCTGCTATGTTCTTGTATGCCTGATGGAACAATGGATCCTTGCCAAAGAACAAGACCCTTTGTAGTGTCTTGACAGCATACTCATATTGCTCGTATTTCATCAAATCACATGAGAGTGCATATGTCTCCTCAACTGTTTGAGCAGGTACATGGACAGCAATAAGCTCAATAATTAGTATCTTCAAAGAGAGCAGTAGCCCTTTCAGTGATCTTTTCATCTATTTTTGAATTATAAACCCTGCATGATTTGAATGAACCGTAGAGATTACCGGCATAAAATCCAAATGCCAGGGAGCCAAACACCCAACCATAAGCACTGTTGATGCCACCTTTCATTGCAAATCCTCTGTATGCCTGAAATGCCAGAGCTCCGGTTGTAACAAAACTCACGATCGCATCTCCCCAGTTCCTGGTATAAAGCTTACCAGATCCGGGAATCACAGCCGACAAGGATAATGCAACAGCAGCATGCTTGTATTTCAGTCCGGCTGCATCACTTGTAAGCGCATCATATTTTTTCATTGCCTGACGTATATCTGCCGGTTGTTGTTCAAAACTTTTGCGTGCCTCCTTCCACTTATGCTGCATCAGCATGCTGTTCAGGCTGTAGAAAAATAGCCGGGGTTCATCAATAGAAGTATTCTTTGTTATAAAAGAATCTGCCTCTTCAAAATTTCTGTTCAGAAGCATCAACCGCAGGTATTCGGATGCAAATGCCGGTGACATATTGGTTTTTTTAGGGAAAAAAGTATTGATAAACCCTATCCCTCTATCGTAGAAATGGCCTGATCTGCAGGAACGTAGGAGTTCAAGTTCAACAGTATCATTCTTAGGATAGAGAAAATAAATTCGTTGTAATTCGTCTATTGCAAGTGCATATTGTCCGCTGTTGCGAAGGTAGGCAGCAAAACGCATGGAATTGTCAAAATCATAGATATTCTTATCCTGTTGTGCATAGCTGCCACGACAAAAAATCAGGAATAGTAGCATGTGCAATACCCACTTCATCAGGGATAATCTGTTTTAAGATGATTGTGCTCATCCAGCTTATAATCCTTTGCATTGAATCCGTGACAACGTGTCAACCTGTCAAATGTCATGGGGATGCCTTTAAAAGCGCCATATTTTTTAATAGCCAGCATTCCGTATTCCGAGCATGATGGCGTGAATGTGCAATTCACTCCATCCTGAGAGGATATCATCCATTTATACCCAAGGAAGAGGGCGGAAAAGAACATCTGTATCTCATTGCGGTTTTCATAGGCATAACCCCATTGCTTCCGGGTCTTCTTTCCCTGGTCAAGAATATGCTCATACTGCAACACATCCTGGGCCGTCTGTCCGACAGCAATAGAAGCGCTAATCAGGCAGATCGAAATTATACATATTGTTTTCATGCATGTCATCTACTAGCACGTTTTTGTATGTTGTCATCCTGTATTGTTCACCCTGCTCAGTATAACCTATGGTTGTGATCTCGCCAGGGAAGCGGAAACCGTGTACATTGATATAATTCTTGTAAAACTGTTTGCTCATCACTTTTTCTTTGGTATTAAAAAAAACAATACCATAAAGTTGTTTATTCTTCACAGACATAATCACCTTACCAAATGCACCCTTTAGTCTGGCATCCGGTTGCCAGGTTGTGATTACCATATTCTGCTCTTTCTCTATCTTGGCAATAGAATAATAACTACCCTCCAGTCCGTAGTTTTGAAGGTTTCCATTCAGACAGATGTGGAAGATTGAAAATTTCGTCATAAACGGAACATGTTGCCTGCTCACCACCTTACCATCAATGATTTTTAATGCAACCGAATCCATTGTGATCCAGGTTTCTTTTTCGGGGAAGGTGATGTTATAAACGATCTTCCCTGCTGTTTTGTCATAATAAACCGTGCCCATGATGAGTTGCCCTTTGCCCTCAGTATTCTTTTGTTTGATGCTGAAATCGGCCTTCATGCGATAGAACTGCTGGGCATAACAACCTATACTCAAAACCAGCATGACACCCAGTAACGATATCGGTTTAAGTATTTTCATGTTGTTAAGTTTTAAAAGATAAAACAAACCCTGGAATTGTGTTGCAAAAGTAATATGTTATGAATGGATGTGTTTATAAACAAAAACCGCCCCAAAACATGAGGCGGCTTTTGATATTATTTTCAGCATACGTTAGAATGCAAAGAAGCCAT
>CAZUDW010000014.1:29987-35790 GCA_964619305.1 uncultured Flavobacteriales bacterium | reverse complement strand
GAAATAATTCTACTATATCTACAATTTGAAAACGACCTTGTTTTGATTTTTTAATCGGTTTTTGACCGGTTATCATCATCATGGGCATAGCTCCGAGTTGAGCATAAGCTGCAGGAGTTGTAAAATTAGTAGCTCCCGGTCCTAAGGTGGATAAGCAAACCCCTGGTTTTCCAGTTAAACGGCCGTAAGTCGCTGCCATAAAACCTGCTCCTTGTTCATGTCGGGTTAATATGAGTTTAATTTTAGAATTTTTTAAGGAATCTAGAAGGTCTAAATTTTCCTCCCCAGGTATTCCAAAAATGTATTTTACGCCTTCGTTTTCTAATGCTTTTATAAATAAATCGGATGCTTTCATGTTTCTGTTTATTAAATTGTAGTTGTTTCTTTGATTAATCTGTAGAACTCCTGCTGAATAGTTTGAGCTTTATCTCTGGCATACCAGGTGTGCAGTTCTTTTTCAAAATTATCCCAATTCCGGCTATTGGGATTTGCTTTCCAATCCAGTAGTAATCGTTGTGCTTATTTGGGTCTCGCCCCCAGGTAAATAGCTCACTGTTTGCTTTGTCAAAAGCAATCAACTTCGGGATAGACTTGCTCCCATTAGTCAGGTAACGATTCATCAGTTCCGGGTTATCGTCACGAAAAATAATGCGTAAGTCAAGAACAGTGAATCCTGCCAATGCTTCGGTTTGTTTATGGCCGGAGATTCTGTCTTCGCTTACGAGTTGCTCTACCCATTGGATGTATTCGGGACAGGCAAGGATATTCCCTTTGACTGCTTTTTGGAAATCGGACATTGTAATTAATTTTGTAAACCAGTCGTAAGGAAAAGGCAAACCTGACAGAATAGATCTCTTTCCATGCACAAGGGACGTGCCCTTGTGCATGGAACACACGTTAGAAAAAATTTGATCTTTCAAAACTTCTTATTTTTTATTTTCTGCTAAAAATCTGGCAGTATTCACATTCCTTAAAGTCATAAGTTGATACTGATTTAGGCTGATAATTTTATTCAGATGACTCTTGTTATAATCTTTTTTCATTAGATTCCAGATAATAGCACCCTTGACATACCTCATGTCAATAAATTCTTTTTTTATCGGCAGTTCATCAATCGTTTTCTTTGAGTCAATTTCAGGAAACAAATATGCAACATCTGTTTTTTGCTCAAAATCGTTTTTCCAGTTCTTAGGAATGGCATCTGCAATCTTTTTTACTTCCTTTTCACTTTTAATAAGTGTTTGAATCTCAAAACCAAATTTTTTCTTTAATGTTTTCGGAATTTCATTTTGCAAAGTTTCCTGTTTTGTGTCTGATTCAAATATAACATTCCCGGAATTTAGATATGTTGTAACATTTGTATAGCCTAAAGACTCAAAAAGAGACTTCAATCTTTTCATTTCAACTTTTCGGTTTCCACCGACATTTATACCTCTGAGCAATGCGATATATTTCATATGTTTATAATTTGCTCTTTAAATATCATATATTTCGATAGACTCTGCACTGGTATGGAACTCGCAAAACACTTATCTTCCAGTGTGTCAAAATTCTGCCATGCTCGTTTCAATAATACAAATTATTGGGATAAAACTTTCAGGGCAAGGGTCGTTTACCGTGAGGCATGGAGTGAAGGAAGCGAGACTGCAAAACCCGGTACTGACGAACAGAATGTACATAAGAGGTACGTTGAGTGGGGTAAGCAAAAAATCAGCCCGGAAAGTGGGACCTGCAATTTCCCTGTACTTAAAGAATAATCCGAAGCTGGCCATCGCACCAAACTCAAAGAACTCGATCTTGACTTCCCGGATAAAAAAGTGGAGTTTCAAGTAGTGTTTGAAGATGAGTGGAAAAGTAGAATCAATCAAATATTTGTATAGCGCGATAAAAGAATAGGCAACAACACCAAATCCGCCAACAACGCCACCACCAGCGCCCCACTAACCAAGTAGCCCAACAGGGATATACTGGGAAATTCCGATAAGGTAAAAATCATAAAACCTATAATTCTATTGATTTAGAAAATCAGTCGCAGGGAGATGTGAAACCTGACAGAAGATAAAAAAAATTTATTCGGTTAATACATTGTAAAACAGAGTTGTTATCTCCGCTCAAAATTTCGGAAGTTAGCAAACCTCAATCCGATATTAAAGGTTTGTGGTCTCCTGTCCTGCACCGTCCATTCTAATGGAAGCCACCATGTATATAAAAATTCCAACTCCATTTTAGGAAGAACAAAAATTTTCAACCCGGATCCAATCTCATAAGGGAGGTTAAACATAATATAAGGGCCTAATCGTTTAGCTATGAGTGTCCCCCCAAATACTTTCAGATACGGGAAAGGAAGCTGACGGGTGTTATACCACACTCCAAGGTCGCCAAAAAGCATAAACTTTTTTCTGGCATTCAGGTATTCAAAAAAAAGATTGGAATTAATGACCCATCCACCGTCAATATTTCCTGCCGGAATATAAACAGCCTGTTGAAATGTAAAACGTTTTTCTTTAAAAGGTTTTACACGTATGCGTCCACCGATATGTGATAATCCGTGATTAAAAATAGTAGTGATCTGCTCTCCTTGTTGCATATTTGCCTCTGACTTTTTATCGAAATACAGCACTTTAAAAGGAGAGTTTCCGGCAAGGTCATCCATTACATTTGACTTATACAGCAGGTCAAGTCCGTAATTGATGTTCCGGTTGCTTCCAATAGTCAATTGCAGGAAAGAAGTAAAGAAGCTGCTTCTTTTATTGAAGTTATCATTGTACGGCACTACTTCTGTATAAAGATTGTTAAACATTTTTACCTCAAATTGTCCTTTGGCCATAAACAATCCACTGGTAAAAACATTTTTCCCGGAACGGTTTTTTGATTTATTTACTGATGTGGAATCAGGTGATTGGGCATATAAAAGATAAGCATGCAAACATGCCAATGTAAGAATTACGGCAGACCGTATCGTTTTCTTAACTACCATTTATAAAAAAACCCGAAATTCAATGCCCAGGCATATGCTACACGTTTGGCCATTATTGCTCCAAAAGGGGAAACGACTATGCCATATTTCTCTTTTCTGCTAAAGATCATTTTTGTTCCAATACCAATGTACTCCTGCAAGGGGTCGTACAAGTAGGATACAGGGAGATCATTCGTTGTTGGAAGTTGATTCCCTGCTTTACCTGCCAGAAGTATTCTTGCGTTGATAACACCGGCTATTTTCAATGTATGAGTCAAAGAATAACCTGCCTCAACATATCCGGTAAAAATATTTTCTTTTGATGTTCCGATTCCCAAGCCAATATCAGCAAATGAATACAGCTTTTTTCCTGAAGTTCCAACAGATAAAATAGGCGAAAACTGCCATTGGATATAACCTGTTTTAAGACCATACGGAGTAATTTTATCATCTTTTTTCTTGCCTGGTGAATATGCTTCAATCCGCACAGCTGTTTTTATTTTATTATCAATTATCAGGTAACTTGCCCCAATAACAATATTTCCAAATCCGGTTAAACTTTGTGATGGGAAAAAAGAAGAATCAGCCCTGCCATTCATGTAGCCATAAGGAACGATTAATTTCAATGTCCATTTATCCGATATGCCTGATTCCATAAAAAGCTGGAATGTCATGTCATTGAACCGCCCGTTGGCATTACGAGGTTTTCCTTTTATATCAAATATTTCCGAATAACTTGTCCGGGAATAACCGAGCTGACCAAATCCATGTCCTTTGCCGGAAGGCCAGGGCCCTCCTGCAAAACTCCTGAATGAGCATAAAAAAAGAGCAAACGCTACGATTACTCTGAGAAATGAGATATGCTTTTTAACAACATCCGCCCCCATCATAGAAATAAGTAGATTCAGAAATAAAAATATCTTTCCTGTCCAACTGACTTAATGCACCAGCTGTTTTGTCACATACAGATAATGGCTTGTTTTGAGATAACACATGGCCTTTATGGTCATCAAAAAAGTCATCATTCCCGAAGTAGATAGCCGTTTTTCCGGTAAAAATACATGGGCCATCATCCGGCATGGGATCCTTGATAGCGCACACTTCAACGCTTTCAATATAAATTAACTTACTGGTATTATAATGCAAGGTATCTAGAATGCGGTATGGGCGTTTTGCCCGTATCTCTACGGTCCCAAACCCGGTATCGGTAATCATTTTGATGTATTCTTTTAATGGCAAAGCACCGCTTAAACACAAAGCCCGTAGGCGATCATCATTTATCAGATGTTCAGGTATTTTGCTTTCGCATACCGGATCAGAAAGAACCAATCTTCCCTGTGGTCTAAGCACCCTGTACATCTCGGCAAGAGCCATTTTTAAATCTTCTGTTTTGAAGATGTTAAACAGGCAGTTCTGGGCAGCGACATCCATGCTTGCATCTTCCACAGGCAGGTTCAGCGCATCGCCTTTTTTCAGTTCAACAAAGTCTGATCTGAACCAAAGATTCATTTTTTCTGCCTCGCGAAAGTTTTCCCTGCTTGCGTGCAACATTTCATCCACCACGTCAACTCCGGTTACACCCCTTATTTGTCTGCTGAAATAAGCAAATTGCAACAATTCTATACCGCCTCCTACTCCTACATACAGTATTTTCGGGTTGTTTATTAAATCACGTGGATGAACAGTGCTGCCACATCCGTAATTCATTTGCAGCATCTTATCTGGTATAGATAGATCCGGTAGTTGCCACACAGGAGTGGTAGTACAACACAAGCCTACATCAGGAATCAGTGCTGCATCTTTATAAATATCTTTTGTTGCTTCGATATAATCCATGAACTATATTGTTTTCTTGATCATTCTTGACTGAAATACGGAATGATAACATACAGTCGCAAATCCGAAAGTGAGCATCAGGTGAAAGGGAAGCAGGCCATAATCCCGGATGAAAAAAGCCATGACAACAGCAGAAAGAAAATACAACGACAACAATCCTTCTGTAACGGTAAGTGCATTGATATGACGGGTTACATAATCGTTATCCTTCCAGTCATCATTTCCTTTAACAATATTAAACTTAGGCGTTCTGATGAAAGGTGTCTTTTTCCCAAAATAACCTTCCAGTACCGCTATGGCATTGTGCAGGGAAAGACCCATCATCATTGACAGAAACAATGGAAAGGTAGTGATAAAGTGCAAGCTGCCTTTTAATTTATTTGCATATCTGTTGCCGGAAGAAGCCCAATAAAAAACAGCCAATATCAGGAAACTCAGCAAAAACAGGGAAGCAAACGCGGAAACCTGTTTAAATTCTGAAAAGTGCTGTTTTATGAGAAGAAGCGGAACACTCAGTACTGCTGAGGTAATGATGCTGATAAAAACAGCACTGTTTAAAAGATGAAAAAGGCCATGACATTTAACGGAAAAGGGAATTTTTGAACGCAAAAGTTTTCGGAGTTGTTTTTTAGCAACCTCCGCACCGCCTTTTGTCCATCTGTATTGCTGAGATTTCAGTGCGCTCATCACGGGAGGTAATTCTGATGGAGAGGGAACATCTTCAAGGTATATAAATTTCCAGCCTTTAAGCTGTGCCCTATAACTCAGGTCAAGGTCTTCGGTAAGCGTATCAGACTGCCAATTTCCAGCATTAATAATGCAGGATTTTCTCCACACACCGGCAGTTCCGTTGAAATTGATAAAGCAGTTCCCGGCATTCCGGCCAACCTGTTCAACGAAAAAGTGTGCATCCAGTCCAAATGCCTGAAGATTTGTAAGCATGGAATATTTACGGTTAATATGTTCCCAGCGGGTTTGCACCATTCCTATGTTTTTATTCACAAAATGCGG
>CAZUDW010000014.1:9196-29887 GCA_964619305.1 uncultured Flavobacteriales bacterium | reverse complement strand
TAATATGTTCCCAGCGGGTTTGCACCATTCCTATGTTTTTATTCACAAAATGCGGAACCGTTTTCAGAAGAAAATCTTTATTGGGAATAAAGTCTGCATCAAAGATGGCAATAAGTTCACCTTTTGCAATTGCTAATCCTTCTTTTAAAGCGCCCGCTTTATATCCGCTGCGTTTCTGTCTTCTAATCTGAACAATGTCAATGCCTTTTTTTTGCCAGAAGCTCACTCTCTTTGCAATAATATCAACACTCTCATCGGTTGAGTCATCCAGAACCTGTATTTCGAGTTTATCAGCAGGGTAATCAAAAGAGGCTACCGAATCAATCAGACGTTCTATCACATATTTTTCATTATAAACCGGAAGTTGAACGGTTACATATGGTAAAACGTTTTTATTCTCTGGTTGCTGGAAACCTTTTTGAGACTTGTTTTTTCTAAGATAACGATATACAAGATGAGCCTGTACCAGGCTGTATAAAAAGATAAATAACAGCGACAGGGTATAGAGCACCAGTATGATGATGAGTGTGATTTTGACAGCCATTACTTTTAGTAACATAGCACAGAACTTCTAACTTTTCGCATATATCCTTCTTTTTACTTCAAAGTTTCTGATTCTTAATGAATGTTGTTTCCCAATAATACGGGATTATGCTTTACCCGTTCTTTTTCTTTTCCATTTTCCAGTTTTAACACACCCCTGGGGCAAACGGCAGCACAAATACCACATCCCACACATGAAGCCCTCACAATATTCTGTCCTTTTTGAGCATAAGCCCGTACATCTATCCCCATTTCACAGTAAGTTGAACAGTTGCCACAGGATATACACTGTCCTCCGTTGGTAGTGATCCGGAAACGGGATTTAAAACGCTGGATAATCCCCATGTAAGCTGCAAGCGGACATCCGAACCTGCACCATATACGGCTTCCAAGTACAGGATAAAAGCCAACGCCAATGACGCCTGAAAATGCTGCACCTATCAGAAAGCCATAGGGCTGGCGAAACCAGGTATAAATATTCAAGCCAAAAAGATTATCAGTTCCTTTAAAATAACCGTAAAGAACAGCGGTTGTCATCACAATTGCAAACACTAAAACAGTATAGATCAGCCACCGTTCCAGCCTCCATGCAGAAAGTTTTTTGGAAGATAACTGCCGAAAAGGATCACCTGCTGTTTCGGCTAATCCTCCACAACCGCATATCCATGAACAATACCATCTTTTCCCGACAAAATAAGTGATGATAGGTGTGAAAACAGCGAACATAAAAATGCCCGCAACCAGATAAAACATCCCCAACGAACCTCCTTTGAGCATGTTATCCAGATGCCATTCGTCAAAGAAATAATAGTTCAAGGGCCACATATTTTTAATGTCTTTGGCGAAATAGGCTTTATCGGAGTTCAGGCCTTCGAGAATTTCAGGGATAAGATAAGCAAGAAATAGCTGGGAGAGCATGACGACAACAGTACGTACTTGCTGATAGCGGTTGTGCCGATATTTCATGATAAATTTATATCCCATGGCAAGGATGGCTACAGTGTATAAAGTGCCATACACAAACCATTGACTGGCAGGTTGTCCTTTAAAAAACTGACAGAGAGGATCGAATAAAGCTATCAGTCCGGAGTTTTTCGAACCATCAACACCCAACCCCAGATACTCTGGAAACCAGTAAAGCGCAATATAAAAGCCTGTAAGAAATATTCCTATGATCCAGGCAATTACTCCCTGTCCGGAAAGGGAAGAAAACCATACACCGTTGTTTTTAATGCCTTCAGGCGCTTTTTTGTATGAGCGGTTAGCATATATGACAGTCCCCGCGAAAATGGATGCAACAGAAATAAACAGGAATACAGTTGAAGGAAGATCAATATCTGTAAAAGCAATCAGCAATATCAATATACCAAGTGAAGCAAGCGTAAGACCCACTTTCTGTACTATATCCAGGTCACCTGATTTAGGATTGCTAATGGATAATGATTCGTTTAATATTGCCATACTATTTTATTCGGTCAAACATTGACTGCTGTTCTGTTTTCATGAAATGATTGGATGATGGAAGGTTCATGCCGGTGAAAAAATTCGGGTTCAAAATTGGCTTCCTGCAAATGCTCAACTATGTATTCAACAGTCCTGCCTTCAGTCAACCACCTGTCCAACACTTCATGGCGCAACCGGAAACCGAAGACATTCACTCCTATTAACTGTTCTGTTGCTTTATCATAAACTGCCCGAAAGCAAATTTTTCCTTCGGTATGCTCCCAATAAAAGGTACTTTCATTCTCTTCCAACTTTGGACTTACCTTCCCGTAGGTTTGGTATTCGATGTTAAAAAACTTGGCCGAATTGAACCAGTATCCTGGTGAATATGCGGTGCGTTTTCCGCAAATTGTCTGTGCCAGCGTTTCTCCGTGCATACGTCCGGTGTACCAGACCTGTTCAACGGGCTTTCTACCAGGCAGGGAAATTCGAAACTCTGCACAGTCGCCAATGGCATATATATCCGGGATATTGGTTTCAAAGTATTCATTGATCAACACGCCTCTTTTCGTTTCTATTCCTGAATTGACAAGAAAATCTATGTTGGGAGCAACACCTGCTGTCAATCCCACAAATTCACAGGGTATTTCTTCTCCTTTACTTGTAATAACAGCGCTTACCCTTTCTTCCGAATCACCAAGGATCTCTTTCAGCTCTGTATTCATTCGCAGATCAATGTGATGCTCTAAGATATGGCGTTCAATCATTTTTGCCTCATCGGTTGGCAGCACACTTCCCCAGAAATTTTCTCCACGAACGAGAAAAGTGACAGGGATATTACGTGAATGAAGCATCTCTGCCATTTCAATGCCGATGAGCCCGCCTCCTACAATCACTGCCCTTGAAATATCTTTGGTATTTTTCTCCATTTGCTGCACATCCTGCCAATGATAAAGCCCCTGTACTCCTTTCAGGTCTTGCCCGAACCAGCCGAATTTATTCGGTTTAGCTCCGGTTGCAATAATCAATATATCGTACTTTATGGTTGAACCACTACTTAGCAAAAGAAGTTTATTCCCTTTATCCACAAACTGAACATGATCTTTGATTAGTATTATATCATTCTTTTTCCAGAAATGGTCTTCATAGGGTTTTGTATGCTCAAATTTCATGTGTCCCATATACACATACATCAATGCTGTTCTGGAGAAGAAGTATTCCGATTCAGAAGATATAACGGTAATCTGATGCCTGCTTTTCTTTCTGATATGTCTGGCACAGGTGATGCCTGAAATACCATTGCCGATAATGACTATATGTTTTCCCATGTTATTTGTACAGAGTTTCTGAATGTTAATATACTCCTTCATTTATAATTATAAATCATTTGATAGAAACGTTTGATGCGGATGGGCTGTATTCCAAAACGGTACATCATATAGGCAATTATATTATATATATTTACTTTCAAATAATTGTTGTGATCATATTTCCTGTCAGAGGCAAGGACCTCTTTTTGAATGATAGTTCTTCTGAACATTTTCCTTGCCCTGTCCGCCAATTCGAAATCCTCCATAATCACATACTTTTCGTTAAATCCGTTGAGTGATTCAAACGCGATACGCAAAATAAAAAATACTTGGTCACCCCCAAAAACATTGATGTTCATTTTCCGCCAGAGTGCAGATGTTAAAACAAGGACTGACTTTTTGGAATTGAATTTGTGACGAAAACATCCAAAGTCATATCCATTAGCAGTAGCATCAAGAATGTCCCTGATATAAGTTTTTGGAGGGATGACATCTGCGTGCATAAAACATAATACGTTTCCTGAAGCATGATTGGCTCCAAGATTCATCTGGGCAGCCCTGCTTCGGATTGGACTTTTTATCACCTTTGCTCCTGCTTTAGCGGCAAGGTGGACTGTCAGATCATTGCTATTTCCATCCGATACGATGATTTCACGCAACATGTTTTCCCCATGTTCCTTCAGATAGCCGATAAGTTGAGCGATATTCTCTTCCTCATTAAATGTGGGAATAACGATGCTGATACTCATAATTCATTCATTAAGATTCCAGAGATAATCCATATAAGTGATTTTAGCCGACTCTTTGATCTTTGAAGGAATATATTGATTTAAAAACGCAATAAAATTTTCCTCCTTCGGAAAATCCATGCTGTACCAACTGAAAATTTTAGAGATTTTTACCTCATCTGCTGCAATGATATTTTTTGACTTATCGGCAAGGAAATCTTTTGCCTGATCTGTCAATTGATCTTCCAATTTCAGAGCTGTATATGCCTCATTACGAAGTTTGGGACAGGAACGGGCTGCGCAAACCAAAGCAAAATGCAATCTGGGATCCTTGAATTTTTTTCGAAGAATGCTGTGCTCAATATTGTTCAGATTCAATATTTTGTCTCCAATAGAGATGAATTTTATATCCCATGGTGTATTGATAAAAGGTATCTGTATTGTACTTCCGATGTCCTTTATACTTTTTACAGGATAATATTTAACGATGAGTTTCACTGTAAAAGCATTATAAGCATTGATCCAGTAAGCTTTCTGCTGGTTAGATGTCCATTCTTTCTCATTGGGCGGATTATCGGTAAGAATTTTCAGGTATTTATTTAATTCAAGGCTGTCTTTGATGAATCCCTTATAATTCACATGGCCATCATCAGTGACAAATTTCTTTAACAATGCGTTCCAAATGCCGTGAGAAGGTTGAGGTGTTTTTCCATTAAATGAAATTGCATTACATTTTGAGAACAATACCAAAACCAGATATAATAAGATGATTTTTTTCATTTGTTTAATGTTTTTAACTTATTATAAATTAGCTACATAAAAATCATGTTAGCTTCAGATTGTAAAAATACACCAAATTATTTCGAAAAATTGTCGCCAAAACGACACAGGAAAACAACTTATTAAAAAATGAGAATATCACCATAATCAATTCTCTTTTTACCAGTTGGTTCTCAATGCATATTCCGAAATCAACACAAACTATCGGTCTGGGATTATGACAGCAATCTTCAAGGTTCGATGATTTTATTGTTGTACAAATCCTTTTCTTCGTCTATATCTGATAATACTGGAAGCAACTTAGTCCTGATTTTTAACCTGCCAATATCTTTCAGCGTATTCTGGAATACCTGAGAAGTGCTCCACTGCTTGTTTTGGAATAGAGCAGGGTACAATTTTTTCATACCTATAAGATAATACCCCCCGTCCTTTGCAGGCCCCAAAACAACGTCATTATCCATAAGGGCTTGAAAAGCGTTCCCCATCATCTTCTTTTCCAGCTCAAGACAATCGCTTCCAATAATCACTACACGGCTGAAATTTTGAGAAAAAGCATATCGGAAAGCATTGTGCATACGTTCTCCAAGATCATTTCCTCGTTGAACGAACTGATCAAATCCTGCTTTGTGCCACATATCATGCTCATCTATTTTGTCAGAATAAAAAACAGCCTTCTTACAATCAAGCTCCTTAGAAATTTTAAGTGTATAAACCAGCATCTTCTTATAAATTTCCAATGCCTTGTCATCCCCTATGGTAATGGCCAAACGGGTTTTGACCCGTCCTTTTACCGGGTTTTTGACAAAGATTATTAACAAGGAATCATTTCCCATATACTTTTTGTCCTTTTATGAGCCATTTTCCCCAGAACTTTGAGTATGCATGAATTTTTTCAGTTGGCTGACCCTTTTTGTCAACCAAAGGATAGCCTTTATTTACCCATTCAAAAATTCCACCGTAAAGATTATAGACATGAGAATAGCCTTCCTTAAATAGTTTCTCTCCAATTCGCTCACTGCGGTATCCGACAGAGCAGTAAACAATGATGGTGTCATCTTTTGCGATGTCTTCAAGACTTGCTACATCAAAATGGTCATACCCTGCACATTTTGCTGAACGAATATGACTCACCTTGTATTCTTCTATTTCCCTTGTGTCCAGCAGCACAAAGTGAGACTTCCCTGTTATGACATTTTTTACTGTATCCGGCATGATTAACGGGACAGTATTTTTATACAAGGTTTTAAGCATTTGGTGGTATGCTTTTTCCTGTGCACAGCCTGTAAATATAAAAGAGAAAATGGAAATCAACAGAAGGAATTGCGAATTGTTAATAGTTGATTTTTGATTTATATGAAACTGCATATTCATTTTGTATTTTTTGTCAATTTATAATCAGGTTTTATAAATCTACACGATCGTACCCTGACAACTTGAACCGGCACCTGCTGCACAACCATAACAATGCTGGTTAACCTGAATATTTCTTCCTTTTAATCCTGATGAATGGAATGTTGCAATATTTTTGGGGGCTTCATTTGCTGTGGGTAATTCAAGCATCTGGTTGAAGTCGCAATCATATAGCTGCCCATCCCAGCTTACGGAAATAGTATTTCTGCACATCAGCCCATCCACTGTACGGGGATTAAAAGCATTTACCAGTTTCTCCATATAATCCTCATACTTTCCTGTTGACAGTAAAAATTCCAGAAATCTGTTAATCGGAAGATTGGTGATGGTGTACAACTTATTAAAAACAATACCAAAATCTTCAAGTAATATCTTTTTATAGTCTGCTTCCAGTTTCTCTTGTTGAGGTGGTAAAGAAGGCCCTACAGGATTATAAACCAAATGCAATTCAAGCGCTGTTCCTTCTTTTCCATAACCCACATCATTCAACATTTTCAGGGCTATTAATGATTTTTCAAAAACACCGTTTCCTCTTTGTTTATCGGTGTTTTCTGCAGTGTAGCAGGGAAGGGATGCAATGACTTTAATATTATGTTTTGCAAAAAAATCAGGATAGCATTGGTATTTTTTATTGGATATCAGTATCGTCAGATTGCTGCGTATGATGAGCTTAACATTCCGTTTTGAAATTTCCTCTGTAAACCAAACAAATTCAGGATTCATTTCTGGAGCGCCACCTGTAAGGTCAACAGTATGGATAGACGGGCTAGTATCAATAGCAACGAGACAATGTTTCATGCTTTCTCTTGTCATGATCTCTTTTCTGTTCGGTCCGGCATCCACATGACAATGAGCGCAGGTTTGGTTGCACATTTTGCCCAGGTTTACCTGTAATATTTCGGGTTCAGTAGCTTGCAACGGATATAATCCATTGCTAAGGAGTTTTTCTTTAAAGGGCATGATTGCTGCTTTTCCGTTATACAAAGGTTTTTCAATCATTTCCAATTGAAAATCAACACTTGAAAGCAAATCCTTTCTGGCTTTTAACGTCTTCATTTAAATAGTAATTTTGATGACGAAATTAATCTATAAAACTAGTATGAATTGTCGTCTTAAAGACAATGTTTCCTGAAGCTAATTCGCTATTTTGCAAAAAGGTCAAATCGTAGATGTTCAAAGATGGGAAAAATATCGTAGTTATCATCCCTGCTTTTAATGAGGAGAATGCTGTTGGAAGTGTGTTAGCTGATATTCCCAAAGACTTAGTGAACGAAATTATTGTTGTAGATAATAATTCCAACGACAATACCAGATTTAATGCACAGTCTGGTGGTGCAACTGTGCTTGACGAAAGGCGACAGGGATATGGATATGCCTGTCTGAAAGGAATAAATTATGTGAACAATAAAAGAGAAAAACCGGATATTGTTGTATTTATTGATGCTGACTATTCAGATTATCCGGAGGAAATGAACAAATTAGTAAAACCTATCATTGAACAAGATTTTGACCTTGTCATAGGCTCCCGGGCACTTGGCAACAGAGAAAGAGGAGCTATGACACCCCAGCAGGTATTGGGGAATATGCTCGCTACAACTTTAATGCGTTTTTTATATGGAGTAAAATACACTGATCTTGGTCCGTTCCGGGCAATTAAATTTGATAAACTTTTGGAACTGCATATGAAAGATACCACCTACGGATGGACTGTGGAGATGCAGTTAAAGGCTGCAAAAAAGAAAATGAGGACAACCGAAGTTCCTGTCAGTTACCGAAAAAGAATAGGCTTTTCTAAAGTAAGCGGCACTGTTAAGGGTACTATGATGGCCGGCTATAAAATTATTACAACACTTCTAAAACATGTATGACCTATGAAAAAGACATTTATTATATTTCTGACTGTCCCGTTTATTTCGTTGAATTGCGGGAATAACTCAGCGACTGTTTCAAATAATCAAACTCCTCAAAGCGATGAATTTAATGAGTACTGGTATAATGGCAATGCCGAATTAACCAGTTATAAACTCCAACAGGCGCGTTATGGAGAAATACACAAAGGTACTGCCGTAACGATTTTTGTGACGGAAGATTTTTCTGCCGAAAAGCAGGTAAAACTGGACAATCCGCAACAAGCTGGTAATGATGCGGTAAGTGTTTTGAAACTGAATCTGTCCAAGAAATTTACGACAGGTATATACCCGTATTCTATGATGCTGTCGGTGTTTAAACCTGTCAATACGAAAAAATGGGAACACGCATTAAAAGCAACGGCAACATCACAGGAATGGTGCGGACATACTTTCACCCAAATCAAAGCAAATGGCAATAGATATAATGCAAAACTTTTTTCCTACTTTGAAAGTGAAGGAGATCAGGAGAAAGAACTTCCTGTGGTATGGTTGGAAGATGAATTGTGGACGCAGGTGCGACTTGATCCGTACGGATTGCCAACGGGCAAGATAAAAATGATCCCGGGACTTTTGCAGCAACGTCTGTTGCATAGTCCTTTACAGGCAGAAGAAGCTACGGCATCTTTGATTGAGCTTGCAGAGGTGCCTTCATGGCTTGGACAGGAAAAACAATTAATGAGCTATACCATTGAATACGCATCCCAACAAAGAAAACTCATGCTGTATTTTACCAAAGATTTTCCTTTTTCAATTGCCGGATGGGAAGAAAATTATCTGAGCGGGTTTGGTAAAAATAAAAAGATGCTGACTACAAGGGCAGTTAAAAATAAAGTCCTGATAACTGATTACTGGAACCACAACAACAATAGCGATGCTGCCTTCCGTGATTCACTCGGATTAAACTAAAATGCCCAAAAAGCCTGCATCTGTTCTTACTTTTTATACTATTCTTGGCTTTTCGCTGGCAGGGTATATTTTTCTGGGTTATTTTACCCAGCGAACGAACTTTATTCAGTTTATCATCCTTTTTGGATTATTAATTACAGGGTATATATTTATCAACATAACCAACCCGGACGAAAGCCTAATTAAAAAGGGTATTGTCATTTCCGTTTTATTTAGGTTTTCTTTATTGTTGATGCTGCCCAATCTTTCAGACGATTATTTCCGCTTCATCTGGGATGGACGTTTATTCGCACATGGAATTAACCCCTTCACCGTGATGCCTTCTTCCTTTATCCGATCTGATGAAGCTCTTTCTACCGGTCTTGGACAGGATTTGTTTTCTTCCATGAATTCCCAAGAATATTATACCATTTATCCTCCTGTACTGCAATTCATTTTCCGGCTATCCACAATTCTCTTTCCCACAAACATTTTGGGAGCTGTTGTTATTATGAGGTTGATTATAATTGCTGCTGAAGCAGGGAGTATTTTCCTTTTAGACTCTATCCTTAGAAAGTTGCAACTGCCATTAAAAAATGTATTGCTGTATGCTCTGAATCCTCTTGTTATTATTGAGTTAAGCGGCAACCTACACTTTGAAGCGCTTATGATTTTCTTCCTGCTTTTATCTGTGCACCTTTTGTGGAGAAAACAACTTATAATTGCTGCTTTCATCTTCGCATTGGCCGTCTGCTCCAAATTACTGCCACTAATGTTTCTGCCATTGCTTATTAAACAAATTGGGATAAAAAAGAGTATTCAGTTTTACCTCATCTGTGGAATAAGTTGCATTCTGCTTTTTGCCCCTTTCGTTGACCGTCAGTTTTTGAGTGATATTTCATCAAGTCTTCAACTTTATTTTCAGAAGTTTGAGTTCAATGCCAGTATTTTTTATATAATACGATGGATTGGGTTCCAAACACATGGATACGATGTAATTGGAATATCCGGCATATTGTTGTCATTCATCACTACAGCAGCGATAATTATTTTTTCAGCTTTTCAAAAAAGAAAAGGGATCGTTCCGTTTTTTAACGGGATGTTATTTTGTATTACAAGTTATTTTATTTTTACAACCACAGTACATCCCTGGTATATTACTACCTTGGTAGCTCTTTGCACGGTTACCACTATAAGATTTCCCCTGGTCTGGTCCGGATTGATTGTCTTGACCTATTTTGCTTACAGGTCTGTCCCTTACTCTGAAAGCATGTTGATTGTGGCCACAGAATACTTTTTTCTCTTTCTTTATATGTTATATGAGTGGAAGATGGCAGGTAGGGGAAGTTTAAAAAGTTACAGTTCTTGATAAGCTTTTAGCAATATTTTAGAACGGTTATAAGCAATGATGTTTTTCTTTTCAAGCTCATTAAAAATAGTGGTTACCGTCTGCCGGCTTGTTGCCGTAAGTTTGGCAATGTCTTCATGGGTTAGCCTCAGAAAGATTTTTCGTTGGTTAGGGTTGTTATTGATTATTTTGCCATGCTCATCTGCCAATTCTCGGATGAAGCTTCTAATGCGTTCTTCAGAAGTTTTAAAAACCATTGATTCAAAACGATTTTGAATTTTTTTTAACCGGAATCCGATGAATTTAGTAAGTTGCATATTGAACCGGAAGTTCTTTTCCATCATCGTTTGTAAATCAGAAATATTGATGATACATATCACCGCATCATCCATAACTTCGGCTATTTCCTCTCTTTTTCCCTGTCCTGTTATAGACATCTCGCCAAATACTTCTCCCGGCCCTAAAATGGTAAGAATGACTTCCTTTCCATTCTCTGCCATTTTGGATATTTTTACCCTCCCCTGCTTTAAAAGGTATATTGAGTTGGAGACGTCTTCAGGGAAATAAAGAATTTTGTTCTTGGGAGCAGACCGCATGACCGCCTTTTGATCGAGAAATTCTTTTTCTTTATTGCACAACACATCCAGCAAGCTGAAATTTTCAAAGTACCATAATTTTGATTTCTTGTCCATATCTTGATATGTCACAATTTCAATTAGGAGTTATTTGTTGCTTTTCAGTTTTAAAATGATTTCTTGTTTTTTTTCATCCGCAAGCCTGATGTCATCATTTTCTTTTACTTGTTCATTTATGTGCTTGTGCAACATTTTATCAAGATGTTTACTTTGTTTCTTCCAGTTTTTACAGGCATCGCACATGCTGATGTGCATAGCTAATTGAATTCTTTCAATAAGTGTCAGTCTGAAATACATTTTCTTCTCGATGAGCTCTGAAGATTTTTTGCAGGAAAGCATTAATATATTCATCAAATTCTTCATCTGCCTATGCTTTGAACCAATTATTTTCAATGCAGCCCCTCAACTGAACTTTTGCCCTGTGAAGAATCTGCCAGAAATTAGACGGGGTAATGCCCAATTCCTGACATATTACTTTACCGTCTTTTTCTTCGAGGTACTTTAAATGAATGGCCGAAAACCAGTTTTCCGGCAACTTTTTCATACAATCTTTCATCACCGATTTAAATTCGGCATTATCCAGCAAATTTCCATCCATTTCCTGCCAGTTTGCCGGGCTGTTTTCCGGTTTCCAGCCTCCATTGTTATTAAAAAAAGTTTCCAGCACATTAATATCTTCTGCTTGTCCGTTGAGTTTGGATTGGTTGGTTGTTGCCTCCCTGAATTTTTTCCGGTGATGATCCATAATCTTGTTGTTGAGGATGGAAAAAAGCCAGGTTTTTGGCTTACTCTTACCCTGGAATTTGTCAATAGATTTGAAAGCGGCAAGGAAAGTTTCCTGCACCATATCTTCTGACGTTTCTTTATTACTGGTTTTATACACAGCCCACTTGTACAGATCATCTCCATAAAGAGTTACCCATTCCCGGATATTGGCATGTGCGGATGAAGTTTTATTCACAATTTATTCAGGATTTTTGAAGTATGTTTTAGTAATATTATCGGCTTGTATAAGACACATGTTGTGAGTTGGCGTCCATACAGTCCGGCACAGATGGTGCGATTTTGCAAATGTATGCAATGTGTGATGGGAAAAATTTTCAACTCTTTATTCTAAAAATTAGTTGTTACTACTCAGCGGTAAAATTAGCCAAATTGGTGAGCGCCCCTATAGTATTTTGAGAGTTTTTTATGGATGTATCAATAACCGAACGTAGAATAGCAAAGCTCTCGGCTCCGGTTAAGGACTTAAACTGATTTGACACCTTCATTTTTACTTTTGCTGTTCGGATAGCCCGTTCAGAAGCGTTATTGTCGGGGGAGAATCTTTGAATGATAGAGGAAAGCAAAGATAGCATTGCGATTTTTGTTGAGTCGTTTGATAAAAGCCTTTACTTTTTTATGCTTATCCTCAAGTCAGGTTTTCAGAAGTATATCCGGTTGTGCTTCCAAAGCACTTGCTTTTTCATTTCCGTGCAAATAATCATCTATGGTAAGCTGAGCTTTCAGCGCAATGGCATCTTGTAGGAGTCATTTCATTTCTAAGGTCCACTGAAACTTAGCGCATCGATAAAGTTATTGAGTTCCCTGAGTAAGCGAACCATACAGATTTGGTGCGCTTTTGGCTGATGTTTTTGATGATTATTAACAATTTGTGGATAATTTCAAAAATGTGGGGATATTTGAAAATTCTACATTTGGCATCCAAATCAAATAACTATGAAAAATGCAGTTGCAACAATAAGGATAGCATTTCTGCTCTTGCTATATGTAAATGGGCAAGCCCAGTCAGATTCCCTTACTGAAAAAGAGCAGGTTTTTCGCGATTCTATTGCTAAAGTAAATCTATCCAGTAAAGTAAATAGCGAATCACAGGAAGCATACAATAAAGGAATTGAATTGTATAGATCAGGCCGTTTTAAAGAAGCGATTCAAAGTTATAATAAAGCTTTGAGCAATAATCCTGAGTTTGCCGATGCCTTTTATAATAAAGGAATAGCGGAATTGGAACTGGGCAACTACGATGATGCCATCAAAAGTTTTTCAGAAGTTCTTGCCCTTGATAAAGAGCGAAAGCAAGCATATATTAAAAAGATAGAAGCTCATTCCGAAAAAGGGGATTATGAAACAGCAATTAAGGAGTTAGGTGATCTTATTGCTAAATTTCCGGATATTGCTGAAGCATATTACAAACTGGGAGACCTTTACTTTTTGCAATCCAGGTATGAAGATGCAATATTAGAATTCAATAAAGCAATAGAACTTAAAAGTGATTATGCATATGCATGGAATGACAGGGGAAGTTGTTACCGTCAACTTGAGCAATATGAGCAGGCTATAAGCGATTACACCCAGGCAGGAAAAATAGATCCTTCACTAGCTTTTGTATTTAATAATATCGGTAGCACATATAGAAAAATGAAAGATTATAATCATGCTATAGCTGCATATAATAACGCCATGAGAGCCAATCCAAAATTCTTTCTTGCTTATTGCAACCGAGGGAGCATTCTGTTTGATCAAAAAAGATACCGGGAAGCACTGGATGATTTCAACAAAGCCATTGAACTCAACAATAAATATGCTCCAGCATATAATAACAGGGGAACCGTAAGATATAAATTGGAACAGTTTAATCAAGCTGTGAAGGATTTTGACACTGCAATACAATATGACCCTGATTATGCCAGTGCTTATCTGAACCGGGGAATAGCCAGAGAAATGTCGAGGGATCCGGAAGGAGCATGTTCTGACTGGCAAAAAGCTGCCGATCTCGGGCTTGAAGAAGGAAGACAATATTTAATAAACGATTGTAATAATTAATCATGAAGAAATTACAAATAACTCTGATCTTTACTATGTTTTCAACTATTGTGATATTTGGACAAGATGTTGAATTCAAATATGCTAACTTTAAAGATGATAAAGAAGGGCTTAAAAAAGCACTTGATAATATAAAGTCGGGAAATACAGAATTAGAAATTGGGAATGAGGCTGTTGCTTTAGTGAAAGATCCCGGTGATCATTTCAAAAAAGCCCTCATCAACTATCTGTCTGCTAACAAATTCAATCCAAATAGTGCGAAGTTAAATTTAAAGATCGGTAATTGCTATCTGTATACAAGTGACAAAGCAAAAGCATATACATATCTCGCAAAAGCACTGAAATTAAACCCTGATATTGATCCTATGCTACATTTCCTGTTGGGACGATGTTATCAGCTAAACAATGAATTTGAAAAATCAATACAGGAATATTCAAGTTATGAAGAAAAAGCTAAGAACAAATATGTAGAGGAATACAAAAAGTTAACCGCAAAATATAAAAAGGAATGTAAGATAGGAGAAGATATCATAGCTAAAAAATTACGTGTTTGGGTTGATAATTGCACTACGATTAATTCAAATGCCGATGAGATGGCTCCTTGTATTAGTGCTGATGGTCAGAACATGATTTTTTCCTCTACAAGAGATAATGGGCATCCCAAAAATGAAGTAGGAGAATATGATGCAGACATTTATCAGTCAACTAATCAGGGAAAAGAATGGTCTGTTCCTGAAAACATGGGTGATCCTTTATCCACAAAGGAAGATGAGCAGGCATCTGGCCTTGCTTATGACGGACAGAGACTTTTGCTTTTTAAATCCATCAATGGTAATACCGATATTTATGAAAGCGTATTAAATGGTGCAAAATGGATGCCTCCGCAACTTAAAATGTCTTCTATTGTTAATACAGAATTCAATGAAACTTATGCTTGTTATGAGCCAAATGACATTAAAATACATTACATTTTTGATGGAGGAAAGAATAATGATAAAGACATTTATTTTAGTGGTATTATGAATCCAGATCACAACATTTGGGGTAAAGGACAGAGTCTGAGCCATGAGATCAATACATCATTTCACGAAGGTTCAGTATTTATCCATCCTGATGGGCAAACAATGTATATAAGCTCCCAGGGCCATAATTCAATGGGAGGATATGACATTTTTAAAGTTCAGCGCGACCCTGATACACAACAATGGTCAGATCCTGTCAATCTAGGATATCCGATAAACACACCTTATGACGAATTGTTTTATACAGAAACAGCCAATGGAAAATTTGCATATATCTCCTCCAATAGGGATGGAGGAAAAGGGGGTTATGATATTTACAAGATTACATATCTGGGACCAGAGAAACAAATGATAGTTGATAATGAAGATTATCTTTTGGCGGGTATTGGACAAGCTGTTAAAGACCATACCATCGCTGACAAAGTCAAAGTAGAGCGAAAAAGTCTTACGGTTTTTAAAGGGAAAGTGATAGATCACTTAAGCAGGAAACCCGTTTTGGCACAATTAGAAATTGTAGATAATTCAACCGGTAATATCATAGCAACATTTCATTCAAATAACGCTACAGGGAAATTTTTACTCTCTCTCCCTGCTGGCAGGAATTACGGCATAGCTGTTCAGGCAAAAGGATATTTATTCCATTCCGAGAATTTCGATATTCCGACTGGCAGTGATTTCAACATGGTTGATAAGACAATAGAATTGATGAATATAGCAATTGGCAGTAAAATCGCATTACGCAACGTTTTCTTTGCAACTGATCAATCAACTATTTCACCAGATTCATATCCTGAACTTAACCGCCTAGTTAATTTATTAAAAGAGGTATCTTCTTTGAAAATTGAATTGGCCGGTCACACCGATAATATTGGTAGCGATGAACATAATATAAAGCTATCACAAGCCCGTGCAGAGTCGGTAAGAAAGTACTTGCTTCAAAAAGGAATCAATGCATCTCGTCTGATTGCAAAAGGTTATGGTTCATCGGTTCCGATAGCCAGCAACAACACTGCTGAAGGAAGACAACTTAATAGAAGAACAGAATTTGAAATAATTGCAAATTAATCTTATAATGTCTTCTTTATCTTACAACAGAAACATGTCCCAGATACTTGTGTTCTAAATGCTCTACCTCATCGGTTGTAATTATCATCCAGACATAAACCCCATCCTGCACTAATTTCGTTCCTCCTTTTGCATGTGCAATTCCGTCCCAGTGTTCACTTAGCTTATGAGATTCAAAAATGATTTCTCCCCACCGATCAAATATATAGAAAGTAAAATCATTTTCATTAATTCCTATTCCTTTTGGGAAAAAGTAATCATTTATCCCATCACCGTTTGGTGTGAATGCATTTGGAATATAAATATCATACAGACCTTCAACTTTAATACACTTTGTTGTATCATCCGAACAACCTTCAGGACTGATTACTTCAAGTTGAATGCAGTAAGTTCCTGTATCCTGATCAGGAAAGAGAAACTCAGGATTCTGTTCATTTGCTCCACCTAATATAGTCTGCCCGTCAACATCATAAAAAGTCCAGTTCCACTGATCAATGTTGCCCTCAGAATCATCATAAAACTTAATCAACGTATTCCTCAGGTTTGTTTCCTTCGGATCTGCATAAAAATCTGCAACGGGATTGTCGCTACCCAAATTAACAGCTGAATTCGCAAATACCGTACAACCATTAGCATCTGTAACGGTTATACCATAAACGCCAATACAGAGATCAAAAAGATCTTCTGTTGTTTCTCCAGAACCCCATGTATACGAATAAGGTGTAGCCCCTCCCAAAACACTTAAATCAATATTGCCGTCACAATCTCCAGGACAAGTGACATCTTTTGCAACAGCATTAAGAGAAATTGCTGCAGGTTCATTTAAGACAAAAATCGTATCAAAAGAACAACCGTTGTCATCTGTTATATTCAGAGAATAAGTTCCTGCACACATATTGCTCGGTGTAGAAGTTCCCTGTCCATTGCCCGGTGCCGGATTCCAAAGATAATTGTAGGGTGCTGTACCCCCATTCACATTGACAATTACAAATCCATCACATAAACCATTACAGGAAATATCATTAGAAGTAAATGTAATGACAATTGGTGAAGGTTCTCCTATTGTAACTGATGTAACGGCTGTACAACCATTATTATCCGTCACTGTTACCGAATAGCTGCCTTGCGCAAGTCCGGTAGCGGTTTGCGAAGTCTGATTCCCTGCATTTGCATCCCACTGATAAGAATATGGCGATGTCCCACCGGTGCTATTTGCCGTTGCATCACCGCTGCTACTTCCATTACACAATGCATCATTGAACCCGGAAATCGAAGCAACAACCGGTGTGGGTTCTCCTATTGTAACATTGGCAATGGCAGTGCAACCATTATTATCTGTCACTGTTACCGTATATACTCCGGCAGCAAGACCTGTTTCAGTTGTATTGCTACCGCCACTACTCCATGCATAAGTATAACCTGGTGTACCTCCACTTGCGGATGTGGTAGCATCCCCATCAGATGAACCATTGCATAATGCATCATTTTGAGCAGTAATTGTAGCAACAAGCAAAGGTGGTTCGGAGATAACTGTTGTATCAACAGAAACACAGCCAACGCTATCGGTTACAGTTACTGTGTATGTACCTGCACAAAGTCCTGTAGATGTAGCATTCGTTCCGTTATTAGACCAACTGTACGTATAGGGTGTCACACCACCCACCATTGTAACAGTTGCCTGTCCATCACAACCACCATTACAGCTTACATTAAAATCAAGTGTCGCTGTTGCAGTTCCTCCACCAATATCGCTGATATTAACGGTTGAGGTTTTCGTACATCCATTACCATCCGTCACAGTTACCGTATAGGTGCCTGCAAGTAAACCGGTGCAGTTTACAGTAGTACAACCACTGCTCCAATTATAAGAATAAGATGAAACCCCTCCGGTTGCTGTAACAGAAGCTTGTCCATCAGCTTGCCCACAATTAGAAGAGACAGAGGAAGTGGTTAAAACAATTGCTGATGGTTCTGTTAGTGTAACAGTTGAAACTGTAGTACAACCATTATTATCCGTGACGGTAACAGTATATACACCTGCCGTCAAGCCTGTTTCCGTAGTATTTGTGCCACCGCTGCTCCAGGAATAAGAATAAGTGGTTGTTCCACCTGTTGCTGTTACGGTTGCGTCTCCGGTGTTATCTCCATTGCAAAGAATATTAGTACTATTTGTAATTGATGACGTCAGCAATGTTGGTTCTGTGATGGTAACAGTGGTTGTCTGAGTACAACCATTATTATCCGTGACAGTAACAGTATATACCCCTGCTGTCAAACCCGTTTCCGTAGTATTTGTACCACCACTACTCCAGGAATAAGAATAAGCGGTTGTTCCACCTGAAGCAGTTACCGTTGCCTGACCATCATTACCTCCATTACATAAAACATCAGAACTGTTCGTAATAGATGCTGTGAGTTGAGTCGGCTCATTAATTGTTACAGTAGTAATTTGAGTACATCCATTACCATCTGTAACCGTTACTGTATATGTGCCGCTGGACAATCCGGTTTCAGTTGCGTTTGTTCCACCGCTACTCCAGCTATATGAATATGGTGTTGTACCTCCTGAGGCGGTTACTGTTGCCTGCCCATCAGTTCCTCCAAAACACAATACATCACTGCTATTCGTGATACTCGCCAATAATGGCGGAGGTTCATTTATGGTAACGGTAGCAGTTTGGGTACAACCATTATTATCTGTCACTGTAACAGTATAAGTTCCTGCACCAAGACCGGTTTCGGTTGTGCCAGTGCCACCACTACTCCATGCATATGTGTATGCAGTTGTTCCACCTGTGGCAGTTACAGTCGCCTGCCCATCATTACCCCCATTACACAACACATCGGTACTTGAGGAAATATTTACGACCAAAGCAGTAGGTTCAATAATGGTAACGGTCATGGTGTTTGTACATCCGTTAATATCCGTTACCGTAACAGTATATGTTCCCGCACACAATCCGGTAGAAGTTTGCGTTGTCTGACCATTGCTCCAACTGTATGTAAAAGGAGAAGCTCCTCCGCTGACATTAGCGGTTGCATCTCCGTTACAGTCATTATTACACAAAACATCATTTGATGTAGTAGTGACCGTAAGTCCCGGGCTTGAATTAACGGTTACTGTGATAACACTTGACAACGGACAAGTTGAATTATCCGTTACTGTAACGCTATAAGTTCCTGCACACAAACCGGTTGCGGTCTGGGTTGTCTGGTTGCCGGTATTGGAATCCCATTGATAGGTGTAAGGAGATTGCCCACCTGTTACTGTAACAGTAGCAGTTCCATCACAATTACCACATAGCGCATCTACTGTTGCCGTTGTGAGGGTTAGATTGCCTCCATTTGGGCATGTATTACAAGTAGTGGTCTGATAGTATAGACCCATTACAACCCAGTTATAACAGTCATTACAACCCGAATGCGAATAGGCAGCAGTAGCCTGACCATTAGCTACATTCGTTGCAACTTCATCATAATTCCACCAGTTCCATGGAATATTTATAAAACTTCCGTTCCAGGTGCCTGTTGCGCAAGTCAATTGCCAATCTCCTGTCATACAAAACGCTCTTCCATATGTTGATGCCGAGCAAGCATTAATAGCTGTCATTGTCTGGGCGGTGTTTCCGCCAATTCCGACAATCGTACCATCATGTATAACCATATGCCCTTCATATGTAGCAGTTGGATCGCTGTATATGATGAATAATGTCGCTCCATCAGTATCTTTATAAGGAGTTGGCGGGTTGGTTGGTAATCCGCTGAGAATATAGTTACCATTACCTGCAATGACAGGTGTTACATCAGCCCTGTATGATGTGGAACCACCATAACCCCAACATTTGTCAGGGCCACTTCCAATAAGAGCCATTGGAAATGACATGGTTACCGTATTCGGATTTGTTATAGTAACATTGTGAGCTATTGCCGTTCCACTCATGCTTGACCAAACATAAGCAGCTTCAATACATGCATTCAGAGGTAATCCGCTGATGGTATATGTGGCCGGTTGGTTCACTCCCCACCCGTTACCGCCTCTTTTCTTTAACCTCTGAGATGCTTTTACATAATTCAATCCGCATTTGGATACATTATATATCTGTCCTAAAGAACCATTTCCATTTCTGCCGGATGAAGGGGCATTTATATCAATTGTGCCGGGTTCAACGATATGAACAGATGGATTTGTGTTGTTTTTTGACTTGTTTTGACTATATACAGTTGTGCTGACCAGTATGATAGCAGCAAAATAGATTATTGTTTTCATATTATTTAGTTGTCAGTATTTAATGAATTTCCGAACCCTGTAACCATTCAAGAATCAGACGATGTTTAATCGTTCCGGTTGCCTAAATTCCGGTATAAAATTAAAAAATTATTTGAATGGATGGGGTAGTAAATTGTTTTTTATTACGCTTACCATAATGTTAAAATTTAGTTAAGTTGTTAATAATAAGGACGTTAAAATTTTATCCATAACGAAAATTTCGCATTTCATGCTTGAGTTGTCGCAGTCCAAGTTTAAAACAAGGCAACTGAAGTCAGAAATGAAGTGAATGAAGGTTGAATCGTTGCAGTTGAAGCTTGAGCGGACTCTCTGCGGGTTCATATTGTTTCTCAGTAAATGCATTCTTCCGTGCTGAAACTAAACTTTTGCAAAAATTAACGACAAATGGTCGCCATTTAATCCAAAACGATGGCAATTTAACCAAAAACTGCAATAAGTTGGAGCCAGTTTATAACAAGTAGGGATAATAAAGAAAACTTTAAAAAGCTTTGGATAATATGG
>CAZUDW010000014.1:0-9096 GCA_964619305.1 uncultured Flavobacteriales bacterium | reverse complement strand
GAGAGCCACTAGAGAAATCTTAAAGTCGGTTTAGTCCCAAGATGGCTGGAATTTGTATAACGCATCGAGATTTCAATGCCCCCATTGCCTTTTGTGGCTTTTGTAAGTCCTGAAATATTCAAATCATACGTAAATCCTATGGAAAAATCGTAAATCTCAAACATTGTTGAAAAGATAAAAGCATCTTTAAATCTATAGTAACCCCCAAGCAGTATTGCTTTTTCCTGCACAAGTCCCGTTCTTCTTGACTCCTCATTAATCATATACCTGAACAAAGTACCAAAAGTAATTTCTCGCAATTTGCCCTGTTTAATGGCAACAACTGATGGAAGCATAGAAACAACAGTTCCGGGAAACCCGATATTTGCTCCTGAATGGAACAGGTACTTCATTTTTAGTTTATCAACATTCCCTTGATAAAATTGTTGTGCCGGCTGATTGATGTGATATACAGCAAAGCCTGTATTAACCCTCAATTCGTTATTAGAAACAATGTTGGATTCATCTGTTCCGTAACTCCATGATATTCCTGAAGAAACATCCATAAAGTTGCGTTTCGTTCCGCCTATAGATTCTCCGGAAGGAAGAGAAGGGTCATACACATTCCCATCAAACTGATTGTCCCAGGACAGACCTTCATACTTTATGGTTCTTTGCACAATACCAAATTGCATCCCGGTTGATAACCGATTGTTATTGTTTAAAGCAACAATACCCGATAGGGATGCGCTTCCATTCATCATGCTGAGATTTGAATCCCCCGCTTTATCATTGAATACAGATAATCCTGCTCCAATATAACTGCCAGGCCATTTCCTTCTGAAAAGCGTCAGATCGTACGAGATTGCGGTGGTCTTGTATGCAGCACCCATGCTTTTCCACTGGTTTTTGTAATTGATATTCACCCTTTGTGAACCATTCAAGGCGCCTGCCAATGCCGGATTTAATGTTAATGGAGAATTATAAATATTTGAAAAATGAATATCCTGAGCAATGAGCATATTGCTTACAACAATACATGAATAAATGCTGAGATGCCTTATTATTTTCATCTTACAAGTGTGACATTGCCTTTCAGCATCCTCTCCGAACCATCCTTAAATAACGCTTTGACATAGTACATAAATACAGCAGAGTTTAATGGTTCTGACTTATAAGTTCCATCCCACCCGATTTTGTAATCATTCGTCTCAAATACTCTTTCTCCCCATCTGTCATATACAACAAATTCAACTGATTTTATTCCCCTCCCTCTGACATAAAGTATGTCGTTCTGACCATCATTGTTTGGAGAAAATGCACTTGGGACAAAAAGGTATACTTCTTTATCAATATATACCGTGACTTCGTCAATAGCGGTACACCCAAACTGATCTGTAACAGTTACATAATAGGTTGTCGTTTCCGAAGGGCTCGCCACTGGATCCGGACATGTAATACAACTAAGATCCTCTGGAGGTCCCCACAAATATTCTAACCCACCTTTTGCTTGCAGAAAAGCAACGTCTCCAACAAAAATATTTGTGTCATTACCTGCATTTGCTAATGGAAGTGGATTAACAACAACTTGTGCAGAATCAGTATCAGAACCACAGGCATTAGTTGCAGCAAGCCAATAAGTTGTTGTAACCGGTGGTGAGACAGAAATACTTTGGGAGGTTTCTGTTGTGTTCCATAAATAACTGCCAGCGCCATTGCCAATTAATGTGGCTGTATCACCTGCACAAATCGCATTATCACCGGTAATCTGAGTATGTGGGATCAATGCAGTAATAGCAACATTAAATGTATCAACTTCAAAACAAATGCCATCATAAACAGTAACAATATAATCAGTTGTTGACAAAGGAAACACCATAATTGTATCTGTTGTATCTCCTGAACTCCATTGATAAGCATCACCTCCACTCGCAATAATAACTGCAGTATCACCACCGCATATTTCAGAATCACCCTGCAGGATTACGGTTAAAGGTGGTGGTTCATAAACATTGAAATTTAATGTTGTGTCACATCCGTTGGTATCTGTGATTTGCACACTGTATGTGCCGGGCGATAATGCAGTGGCTGTATCGGTAGTCTGTCCTCCCGGATTCCACAAAAACTTGAATGGCCCGGCACCTCCTACCATCACAACAGTAGCCTGCCCGTCATTATATCCATTGCAAGTAACCGAATCAACCTGCAAAGTCATGCCTGAATAATCGAATTTACATGAATAACACACAACATTGGTTTGTAAAACATGTGTGGCTTCTATGGTGGTAACAGGCATTCCCAACCCTCCATTGCCAATTAATACCCCGGTTCCTATCTGAGGCGAGAAGGGAGAAATGACAGATGATGCAGGGGCTTCATTACATCCACTTTTGCCATTGGTGTCTGCTTTAATCAGGTAATAGTCGGCCTGACCGTTTCCAAAATTATTCGTATGACCCGCAATCATAAACTCCTTATGAGTGGTTTGAATCACAGCATATCCCTGATCACCATTGATTTCACCTATTGCACGAGACCAGATTTCATTGCCTGCTGCATCCGTTCTGATAAGATAAACATCAACATTGCCGGCACCGAAGCTGAAAGTATGGCCTGTGAATATATATCCTCCATCCACATTCTGATCAATGAAATTTCCATAATCGGTCAAATTTCCACCATAGGTTTTTGACCACTGAATATTTCCACTGCCATCGGTTTTAATAAGGTAACCATCGGCCTGCCCTGCGCCAAAGCTGCTTGTTTCTCCTGTTATGATGTAACCGCCATCTGTAGTTTGTTTAACTGACCGTCCCTCATCATCATTTGCTCCCCCAAAAGTTTTAGTCCATGCAACATTACCTACAATATCCGTTTTGATTAAATATATATCCATGTTCCCCGCTCCAAAACTTTTAGTTCGGCCACACAAAATGTAACCGTAATCCGTTGTTTGTTCAACAGAATAACCTTCATCTGAATTAACTCCTCCGTATGTATGTGTCCAAAGCAGATTCCCATTCGCATCCACTTTTAAAAGATACATATCGGTTGAACCGGCTCCATACCCACTGGTCTGCCCTAAAATTAAATAACCACCATCAGCAGTTTGTTGCACAGACCATCCTTTATCGTCAACAGCCGAACCATATGCTTTCGACCATTGCAATACCCCATTTACATCAACCTTTATCAGATAAACATCCGAAGCCCCATTACCAAATGAAGTTGTATTACCAGTTATAATATACCCACCATCGTTTGTTTGCATTATTGAAAATCCGAAATCGGCAACTGTCCCGCCATAAGTTTTTGTCCACTGAACATCACCATATTCATCTGTTTTAACGAGATAAACATCCGTGAGACCTGCTCCAAAGCTGTATGTGTATCCACAAAAAATATAACCTCCGTCACTTGTTTGCTTGACATCATGAGCATATTCATTGTTGGCAGCCCCATAGGTTTTCTGAAATTTAATCTGTGCCTGAAAATCATCAATAAAAAACAGGATTAACAAACTGATTAAAAATAATGATTTCAATATTTTTTTATGAGATTTCAAGAAATTCTAATTAAAAATCAATTCAAATGTTGAGAGCAAAAATACTGATTCAGAATGTAACAAATATAAATATGGTAGGTCGTTTCTATTTTACCGACAAAATTAAAAGATATGAATCATCTGTTTAATCATCATTAATTATAATTTCCAATTCAAAAAAAGAATAATCATCATCTATTTTCCTGATGCAATAATTTACTTTATCAGCTTTTCTGGTGATGCTTATCAAACCTAATCCCGCACCGGATTTGTTTGATAATTGTCCTGTTTTCAATATATGCTTCTCCAACTTTAGCAATTCTTGTTTTGATGCTAATTGTAATTTATTAATTCTTTCATCTATTTTTTGTGCCTCTTTTGACAATATCAGGTTGCCTGTTGCCACGACATAGCTTTTGCTTTTCCTGGCAAGTATTACAATCCCGGGTTTGATTTCATTGTTTTCAAATGTTGATGTTCCATGTTTGCAGATATTTTGTAATGCCTCAACCATTATCGCAAAAATCCTGTTTTTGACAACTTTTGAATCAATATCTATATGTGTACGATTATCAACGTGCAGTAATATAGAGTTAACCAGGTTATGATTGAATTCTCCTTTAAAAGAAAGAAGAATTTGGTTTTCGTCACATATTTTAAACCATTTGTAACATGTTTCAGAAGATCTTATATCAATACACATTATTTAATTTTTGTTCGAAAAGATAAATAATAATCACAAATTTACATTCAATAATTTGATTTTCACTTAACTTTTAGCTTCATTCTTACCTTTGTCTCAAAATTAAATTTAAAACATGAAGCATTTACCACATTTTACCATATTGATTTTCTTATGCGCTTTAACCTACCTCATCAAGGCGCAAGATAAAAAAGAATTAACATTAAAGGATGCTGTCCTTAAGGGATATTCCTCATTATCACCCGAAAGATTAAACCAACTCAAATGGGTGAAAAATGATGATTCTTATACATATTGTTATAAAAAAGCTAAAAAACAATATTTATTAATAGGTTCCGTGAATTCAATGATTGAAGATACTTTATTGGATTTAGCTGATCTCAACAAGATAATGCTTCTTCCGGATACAGTTGCACTCAAAAGTTTTCCGGCAATTAAGTGGTTAGATAAATCTGATTTTTATGTAAATTATAAAAATACTTTTTATAAAATCAATGTGCCGGCTAAAACTGCAAATAGGATATGTGACTATCCGGCTAATGGTGAAAACACTGATTTTGAGGAGACTAAATTCAACCTTGCTTATACTGTGGATAACAACCTGTTTATATCAACTTCCGATGGCAGAACACTGAAGGTAACCGATGATTCAGATAAAGGCATTGTGAACGGTCAGATTGTTCACAGGAATGAGTTTGGGATAAATAAAGGCATTTTCTGGTCTCCAAATGGTAATTATCTGGCATATTACAGGAAGGATGAAACGATGGTTACCGATTATCCTATTATTAATATTAATGAAAGACCCGCAAAAGTCAAAATGATTAAATATCCGATGGCTGGTATGACAAGCCATGAGGTAACACTTGGAGTATATAATATGGCTACCGGCAAATCTGTTTTCCTGAAAACCGGTGAACCAAAAGACCATTACCTGACTTGCATCACCTGGGACCCTAGTGAAAAGTTCATTTATGTTGCCACCCTAAACAGGGATCAAAACCACATGTGGCTTAATAAATATAATTCCCAGACAGGTGAATTTGTTAAAACTTTATTTGAAGAGACAGATGAAAAATATGTTGAACCTGACCATACTCTTGTTTTTCTTAAAGAAAGTCCCGATAAATTTATTTGGTTCAGTGAGAGGGATGGATACAGGCATGTTTATTTGTATAACACGGAAGGGAAATTAATCCGACAGTTGACTAAAGGTAAATGGGTTGTTTTGGATGTGCTTGATGTAGATGAAAAAAAAGATCAACTCATTGTATGGGGCACAGGTGAAAATCCAACAGAAAAGCACGTTTATCGTGTTAATATGAATAACGGTCAGTATAAAAGACTTTCTAAAGAATCAGGCACCCATTTCGCATTGGTGAGCAATCTGAATCATTACATTATTGATGTGTTTTCAAACCTGAATACGCCAAGAACTTATAAATTACTTGATGAAAATGGGAAAAATGTCAAGCAGATTTTTAAAGCGAGTAATCCATTAAATGATTATAAAATCGGAAATTGTGATATATTTACAATCAATGCTGCTGACAACTCACCACTATGGTGCAGGATGATCAAACCTTCGGAATTTAATAAAAATAAAAAATATCCGGTTCTTGTTTATGTTTATAATGGGCCAAGGGTTCAACTTGTTACAAACAGTTGGCTTGGCGGTTCTCCTCTTTGGATGTATTATTTTGCAGAACAGGGTTATATAATTTTTACTGTCGATGGCAGAGGTTCTGAAAATCGTGGACGTGATTTTGAACAAATCACCTTCAGACATTTAGGCAAATATGAAATTGAAGATCAGTTAAAAGGCGTAGAATACCTTAAATCAATTCCTTTCATTGATTCTGATAAGATGGCTGTCCATGGGTGGAGTTATGGAGGTTTTATGACTACTTCCCTGATGGTGAAAACGCCCGGAACATTTAAAGTTGGTGTAGCCGGTGGACCGGTGATCGATTGGAAATTCTATGAAGTCATGTACACAGAAAGGTATATGGATACGCCCAAATCAAATCCTGAAGGATACAAAGAAGCAAGTTTATTAAACTATGTGGACAATTTAAAAGGCAAATTGCTTACAATTCATGGCACTGCTGATGATGTTGTGGTGATGCAGCACAACCTGGCTTTTATTAAAAAATGCATTGACCATGGAATTCAGACCGATTTCTTTGTTTATCCCGGACATCATCACAATGTACGTGGAAAAGACAGGTATCATTTGATGCAAAAAGTACTGCAATACATACAGGATAACTTAAATTAATCCAGTATCTTCTTTATCGCAATAAAGTTACATGACCAATATACTCATGTTCAAGATGTTTAACTGAGTCCTTGGTAACGATTTTCCAAATATAAACATCCTGAGGTGCTATTGAATTTCCTCCTTTTGCATGTGCTATTCCATCCCATTTTTCACTAAGTCTGTTTGATTGAAAAATGATTTCACCCCAACGATCATAAATATAGAATGTGAATTCATCATCAACTATCCCGACACCATTAGGGAAGAAATAATCGTTTATGCCATCCCCGTTTGGGCTAAAGGCATTTGGTGCAAATATTTCATAAATCCCTTCAATCCGGATACACTTTGTAGTATCGCTCAAACATCCTGCATCATCTTGCACTTCAAGATAAACACAATAGGTTCCTGTGTCCTGATCTCTGCTTGGATATATAAATACCGGGTTCTGTTCGTTGGATCCACCCAGAACAGTGGTACTATCAAGGCTAAAGAAAGTCCAACTCCACTGTGTTACATCACCTGTTGAATTATCTATAAAGCTGATTTCCGTGTTTCGTATATCTGTGACTTTTGGATTTGGGGTAAAGTCTGCAACAGGACTCCAATCTCCCACATTGATTGGTGCCGTAATAATCTCCGTGCAATTATTTGCATCCGTGATTGTAACTGTATACATTCCTGTACATAATCCCGTAATATCCTCACTAACTGCACCAGTTGACCACGAATACGTATATGGCGTAATTCCTCCAACAACACTGAGATTGGCATTACCGTCACAACTGCCTGAGCAAGTGACATCCAGTGTATTTATAAAAGGACTGATAGCTGTCGGTTGATTGATAGTGCAGGTAGAAACCGATGTACATCCATTGTTATCTGTAACGGTTACTGTATAAGGTCCTGCAGGGAGAAATGATTCTGTAACACCAAACCCTCCACTGGACCATGCATAGGTATATCCGGGAGTACCCCCGGATGCAGTTACCGTAGCATCCCCTGTACTTGCTCCGTTACATAATACATCTGTGGTGGAGGCAATCGAAGAAACCAGTAATGTAGGTTCAGAAATTGTAACCGTATCCGTTTCAGTACAACCATTGTTGTCTGTGACTGTTACTGTATATGTACCTGCAGAAAGACCTGTCTCAACAGCACTTGATCCTCCATTCGACCATGCATAAACATACGGTGAAACACCACCGGAAGCTGTGATTGTAACATCCCCGTCATTTCCTCCATTGCAAGCAACATCAGTAGTTGAGTTAACCGTAATAACCAAAGGTGTAGGCTCAGTTATTGATATGGTTGAAGTTGATGAGCATCCAACATTATCAGTCACGGTAATTGTATAGGTACCTGCACATAACCCCGTTTCTGTCGTGCCAGTACCCCCCGATGACCAATTGTAGGTGAACGGTGATGTGCCTCCATTCATGGAAACGTTTGCCTGTCCATCACAACCTCCGTTACAGGAAGCATCTTGAATTACAGAAGCTGTTGCTACGCCACCAGCTATATCTATGATGGTTGTTGTTGTAATTTCAGTACACCCGTTATTATCGGTTACCGTTACAGTATAGGTTCCGGCACTTAAATTTAATTCTGTAGAATTAGTACCTCCACTTGACCAAAAATACGAATAGGGTGAAGTACCACCGGATGCTGTTACTGAAGCAGACCCATCGCTTTGCCCACAATTTGAACTGGTATTACTCGGTGTTAAAGTAATCGGCAATGGTTCATTAATAGTTACATTAGCGACAGATGTACAACCATTGTTATCCGTAACTGTTACTGTATAAGTTCCAGGAGAAAGGCCTGTCTCGGTCACACTATTACCACCTGATGACCATGTATAAGAATAAGGAGTAGTACCACCGGAAGCTGTAACCGTTGCCTGACCATCGCTTCCACCATTACATAAGACATCAGTAGGGGTTGTAGTTGAAGTAAGCAAAGGAGGTTCTACAATTGTAACCGAATCAATTGCAGTGCAGCTGTTAGCATCTGTTACAGTTGCATAATATGTCCCAGCACAAAGACCTGTTTCTGTAGCAGTTGTACCTCCACTGCTCCACAAATAAGTGAAAGGGCTTGCTCCATTGGATTGTGTTATTGTTGCTGAGCCATTGCAATCTCCATTACACAACACGTTATTCACATTAGTCATTGTTACTGTCATCGGACAGCAGGGTTCATAAGTTAATGTGATCACTGCATTGTTTACGCAGATCGTTCCTGTATTAACCAGTTGTATCTGGTTGGTACCCCCATAAACATAATTTGGAATTCCTGCAGGACAAGGCCAACTATTTGAATAAGTCTGTGGCCAACACGTCCCGCAACCACAATTCCCTCCTGCGGGTGGCAAACACTGAATAAGTGTTCCATTCAGATTTACACAAAGATTGGTGTAACCACAATTCACCTTATTGACTACCACAGACACTGCTGTTACCTTATTGCCGAAAGGGACAGGGTCGGCAAAGGTTCTGATCCCGTTATTCCACTGTCCACTACCTGAATAAGGCGGATTACAAGAATAATTACCGGTTTGATTACCACAGATACTACACCATCCTGTTGTCCAGTACACTGTAA
>CAZUDW010000013.1:0-38683 GCA_964619305.1 uncultured Flavobacteriales bacterium | reverse complement strand
CCTAATAAGATGGAAGAAAATCAAAAACCGGTTGAGCGCCCCGCAGAAACGGTGGCAGCAACCACACCCAAAGGTCAGCAGCAATTGCCGAATGCAACTGCCGTTCTGGTATTGGGGATCATATCAATTGCCACTTGTTTTTGTTATGGGATCATTGGCATTGCTACTTCAATAATAGCCCTTGTTCTGTCCGGTAAAGCGAGGAAGCTATACAATGAAAATTCCTCTTTATACACGGAATCTTCCTTCAACAATATGAAAGCAGGAAGAGTATGTGCCATAATAGGGCTTGCCTTGTCCGCATTGTACCTGATCGTCATCATTATTTATTTTGCTTTGATCGGGGCAGCCGTATTCTCTTATGGTACCTTATTTAATGAGCTTTCCAATATGTAGAGCAGGAACAGGCAGGCAGGAATGCAAAAAATCCCTCTCACTCAAGCAGTGAAAGGGATTTTTTATTTTTGTTGAATGGAAGCGGTCATTCACTGGATGGAGACACATATGATGAGTTGTTTCTACCAAAAATACTTTGGCATCATCTGCCCGGGATGCGGATTTCAACGCAGCCTGGTGGCTCTGCTAAAAGGCGATCTGCTTCTGTCTTTGTCCCTGTATCCTCCCCTGATTCCCATACTGCTGATGTTGCTCACCCTGGTGCTGCATCTCATTTTTAAATTCCACTTTGGCGCTGCACTGCTGAAATTTATGTTTATTTCTGTGTCTGCAATAATCACTATCAACTATTTTTTTAAGTTGTTATTATAATCCTGTTCAGAAGGATGCAAACAGCAACGAGAAATCTCTGACATAAGCTGTTCAATCCCTGTTCTTGTCTGCCAATAAAGTGGTGTAATGTTTTAATGAACGCAACAGCAGGGCAAGCACAGCTGCCACCCCAAGACAATAGATATAAGTCTTGTTTAGAGTGAATGAACTTTCGTTAAAATAATCCCTTACAACATCCACAAAAACAAAAGCCGTGACCGCAGCAAACATGCCTGAATATTCCCTTCTCAAAACCGCTTTTATTGAAAAACCGATTTCTGATGGTTTCATTTTTTTTAAGGAAGGAATAAAAGCCGGGGTGTTTTTTGCCCAACATTCAAATTCTTCACCAAACTGCTTGCGGATAAAGTCCTCTTCAGCAAACATGATGCGCTCATAATACAAGCAGAACAGCAGGGTTACGATCAAAACAAACAAGGGATTGATCGTATAGGCAGTGATACCTATCCACATCAGGTAATTCCCAAGATATAAAGGATGTCGCACACAGGAATAAATACCGCGTGTGTTCAGAGATTCTGCCACCTGTTGCTCCCTGTTCCTGCCTGAAGTGCCTTTAGGAGTGGTTCCTATTGTGATCACTCTGATAATAAATCCGATAACCGAAATCACCACAGATAAAACTTTTAAAGAGAGCAGAACGAGAGGATGGAATGCATCATAATCAGTCATCCTGATAAAGGGAACAGCCAGCAGGAACAGCACAAGTGGGATCTGCCCCCTGTAGCGAAACAATACCATCCCCTGTTTTATAAACTCATCCTTCAGTGTCATAACTTCGGAATTGAGAAAAATAAAAGCAAAAGATGTTTGAATTAAAAATAATTGCGTATATTGGCACGGTTAAATAATACGGACGAAAATAAAAAGATATTTCCAGCCGGATCAATTTATAAAATATGCCTGAAAAAATTCCTATTAAATTGGAATATATCATCCGTTCGTCAGTCCCTGTATTGTTCAATATGATCAGTACGCCCGGTGGCTTGTCGAGGTGGTTTGCCGATGATGTGAATATTAAAAATAATATGTTTTTCTTTATCTGGAACGGCAGTGAAGACAGTGCCCGCCTGATAGAAAAAAAGATGAATAAGCACATCCGTCTTCAATGGGATGATGATGCCGGTAGTGATTGCTATTTTGAGTTTCGCCTGAAAACACAACCCCTCACAGGTGATGTTGCCCTTGTTATTACCGATTATTGCGAACCAGAAGAAGAGGAAGAAACCAACAGATTGTGGGAAGCACAAATCTCAAAACTAAAACAGGTCCTCGGCTGCTGAAATATCCTTCACCTCTGTTCGTTATATTTGCAGCTTTAATAATTCGGTAGTGAAAAAGCTGCATAAATTAATCATCTCTTCTTACCTGGGACCTTTTGTCCTGACCTTCTTCATCACCTTGTTTATCCTGGTGATGCAGTTCTTATGGAAATATATTGACGAGATGGTAGGCAAAGGGCTGGAATGGTATATCATCGCCAAATTGCTCTTTTATGCTTCTGCCAACCTTGTACCTCTTGCTCTCCCACTCACTATTTTGCTATCATCCATCATGACCTTTGGCAATCTGGGAGAAAATTACGAACTGATCGCAATGAAATCTTCCGGCATATCATTGCAACGCATCATGTTCCCATTAATCATCATCATAGCGCTGACAAGTGGAGGGGCTTTTTATTTTTCAAATTATGTGTGGCCGGTCGCAAACCTGAAATTCGCTACATTGCTATATGATATCAGGCAGAAAAAGCCAGCCATAGACATCAAAAACGGTGTATTTTATAAAGGCATTGAAAATTATGTGATCCGAGTCGGCAAGAAAGAAAAAGACGGTCAAACGCTTCACGATGTGTTGATCTATGATCATACAGACAGAAATACAAGTATCACAAGAGCGAAAGAAGGAAGGATGCAGATGTCTGATGATGAGAGGTATCTGATCATCACTCTGTATAATGGTTTCAATTATGATGAGATGCCTCCCAAAGATAAGAAGAAGGACCAGCACGCTTTGTTCCGATCTAATTTCAAAAAAGACATTATACGCCTTAACCTGGAAGGATTTAATCTTGAGCATTCGGACGAAGAACTTTTTAAAGACAATTACCAGATGCTGAATCTCAAACAACTGGCTGCTGCCGTTGATACGCTGAACCAGCTCGTGGAAGACAAAAAACAATTATTTATTAACCAAATGAATCAGAAGCTGGTATATTTCAGACATCCTACAGAAGTGAGCTACACCATCCCTGACTCTGCTGCACAAGGAGACTTTTTAAGCATGTTCAACAAAAGCGAACAAATATCCATTTTGCAAACTGCAATGAGCCTGACAAGGAGCGCAAAGTTATACATCAACTCGGTGATCAATCAGAATGAACAACGGAACAAAAACATCCGAAAACACCTGATCGAATGGCATCGGAAATGGACATTATCGGTGGCATGTATAATATTGTTCTTTATTGGGGCGCCCCTGGGTGCAATCATACGAAAAGGAGGACTGGGGATGCCGGTTGTAGCTTCTGTACTGTTTTTTCTCGTCTTTCATGTTTTAAGCATAGTAGGTGAAAAAATGGTGAAGCAAGGAGTGCTTTCTCCTCCCGAAGGTATGTGGATGGCATCGGCTATCTTGTTTCCTGTTGGCGTTTTCCTCACATACAAAGCCACCACAGATTCTGTCCTTTTAAACACGGATACTTACCTTCTTTTCTTTAAAAAGCTTGACAAATTCATAATCAGATTCTTTGTTTCTGCACCGAAAGACAAGTAATGAAAGTGCTTCAGATATGCAGCAAACCGCCTTTTCCACCCGATGATGGTGGAAGAATTGCAATGAAAAGTGTTGCAGAGGGACTGATCAAGGAAGGTATTGACCTTAAAATATTATGTATATCCACATACAAGCATCCATATCACGCAGAAGCTTTTCCTGTTGAACTCCAGTCTAAAACTAAACCGGAGCAGACCTTTATAGATACACATATCAGGGTGGGAAGTGCTTTTGTTTACCTGCTGAGGGGCAAACCATATAATGTCTTCCGTTTTTATAATCAGGATATGAGCGCATTGATCAAAAGTGTACTGAAGAAAAGCTCGTTTGACATTATTCATCTGGAAAGTCTTTTTGTAGCTCCTTATCTGGAATTGATCAGGAAATATTCCAAAGCAAAAGTGATACTACGTTCCCACAACATAGAAGGGAAGTTGCTGCATGATCGTGCCGGATGTGAGCCAAATTTCCTGAAAGGGATCTACATGAAAATCCTGGCAAAGCAGGTTGAGAGATATGAAATTTTAGTTTCGGGCAAAGTTGATGGCATTGCTGCCATCTCTCCGACAGATTGCAGGGTGTTACAGCAAGTGAACCCGGCAATACCTGTTCGGAATGTTCCTACAGGATTGACTTCTGGTTTTTACAATCACCTGAGAACATCTTTTCATGGCAAGCAGGAGATGAGCATCTTTCATATCGGATCTATGGACTGGGCGCCTAATCTAAACGGTTTGCAGTGGTTTATTCGTAATGTTTGGCCCCTGTTACACAAATCATTTCCGAAATTGCGCTTTCATATTGCAGGGAGGAATCCGGGTACGAAATTCAGCTTTACGGGCACAAATATCATAGATCACGGTGAAGTGAGTAATGCCTATGAGTTCATGCTGAAACACTATATCCTGGTTGTTCCCCTTTTTGAAAGCAGTGGGATCCGGATTAAAATTCTGGAGGCGATGGCACTTGGCAAAACAGTAGTAAGCACATCGCAGGGTGCTAAAGGTATAAAGGCAACGGACAGAGAACACCTGATTATTGCAGACAATGCAGATGATTTTAATGCAGCCATTAGCGAACTGCTACTGAACAAACCTATGCAGAATCAACTCAGCAGCAATGCTATCAGACTGATTGAAGAACACTACGATCTGAAAGCAACAACCAAAGAACTGCTCTCCTTTTATAATCAAATTTGTGGATGATGAAGCTGATGGTATTGTTGTCCCGTGTGCCTTATCCCCTTGATAAAGGAGATAAACTAAGAGCATACCACCAGGTGAAACACCTTGCACTGAAGCATGACATATTGTTGTGCTGCTTGAGCGATAAAAAAGTGGATGATGGATCCATCTCCCATCTTAAATCGTTCTGCAGCGATGTTTTCATTATCCGCATCAGAAAATGGCAGATACTTACCAATCTGCTCATTGGAATTTTTAACAAAAAACCTATGCAGGTAAATTATTTTCACAATGCACTACTTCAGAAAAAAGTGGACAAGTTCATAGAAAAACACATGCCTGCCCACATCTATTGTCAGCTGATCAGGGTAACAGAATATGTTAAGAAATACACCATCATACCCAAAACGCTTGATTATATGGATGCTTTTTCCAAAGGAATGCTCAGAAGGAGCGAAAAAACATCCTGGCCATTGAAACTGGTTTATCGCAAAGAAGCATCACGTTTATACAATTACGAGCGAAGTATGTTTGCCTTTTTCGAGCATAAAACGATAATATCCGAACAGGATAAAAGCTATATAGATCATCCACACAGGGAAGAAATCCATGTAATTCCAAACGGTGTTGATCCTGATTATTTTCATCCCATAAAACGCAATAAAGAATATGAACTTGTCTTTACCGGTAATATGCATTATGCACCTAATGTAGAAAGTGCATGTTATCTGGTTAAAAATATTCTACCAATTCTAAAAAAACGCGAGCATGATGTCCGCCTGTTAATTTCAGGAACAAACCCCAGCAGAGAAGTTCGTTCACTTGCTTCAGATAATGTCAGGGTCACGGGTTGGGTAAAGAATATTAGGGAATCGTATGCGATCTCCAAAATATTCATTGCCGCGATGCAAACAGGTACCGGACTCCAGAACAAATTGCTGGAAGCAATGGCAATGAGATTGCCGTGTATAACATCTCCTTTGGCCAACAATGCCCTGGGGGCAACTCATGGAGAACATATTTTGATAGGTTCATCTCCCACAGATTATGCAATACATATCATGAATCTGCTTGAGGATGAAAAGCTGTACAAAAAAATCGCTGTAAACGGGCATAATTATGTTCATACTCATTTCATTTGGGAATCAAGCGTTGAAATGCTGAATCAGATCATGTTTCACAAGGCTGAGAAAGCAGGGAAAATATAATACCGTTAATGTCAGTCTATAAGTTTACCCGCCTGTCCTCTGTTCCCGTACCTTTTCAGTATCTTTGCATCAAATTTCATTAACATGAAAAAGAAGTTTGATTTGATTGAAGCAGCCATCGAAGACATCCGGCAGGGAAAGATCGTTATAGTTGTTGATGATGAAGACAGGGAAAATGAGGGTGACTTCGTGGTGGCAGCACGCCATGCCACTCCTGAAGTGATCAACTTTATGGCAACACACGGTCGGGGACTCATCTGTGCACCACTTTCAGAAAAACGCTGCGAAGAGCTGGGCCTGAACATGATGGTCAGTGATAACACAGCATTGCACGAAACACCCTTCACTGTTCCGGTTGACCTGAAAGGACATGGATGCACCACCGGTATATCCGCATCAGACAGATCAAAAACCATTCTTGCTCTTATCAATCCCGCTACCAAACCTTCGGACCTGGGAAGGCCCGGACATATTTTTCCCCTCAAAGCAAAAGAAGGAGGTGTGCTCAGGAGAATAGGCCACACAGAAGCCACCGTGGACCTTGCGCGCATGGCCGGGCTGGAACCGGCAGGTGTCCTGGTAGAGATTATGAAAGAAGATGGCACCATGGCACGTATGGCTGATCTTGAAAAAATATCGGCAAGGTTCAACCTGAAGCTCATCAGCATCGAGGACCTTATCGCATACCGAATGACCCACGAATCCCTGATAGAAAGGCAGGTGGAAGTGAATCTACCCACTAAATACGGTGATTTCCGGTTGATGGCTTATAAGCAGACAACAACCGGAGAAGAACATCTTGCCCTACAGAAAGGATCATGGAAAAAAAACGAACCTGTGCTGGTACGCGTGCACTCCGCCTGCCTCACAGGGGATATCTTCGGCTCGTTTCGCTGCGACTGTGGTTCTCAACTCCACAAAGCAATGGAGATGATTGAAAAAAACGGATCGGGAGTGTTGCTTTATATGCAACAGGAAGGACGCGGCATAGGGTTGATGAATAAACTCAGGGCTTATAAACTGCAGGAAGAAGGCCTGGACACGGTAGAGGCCAATCTGCGGCTTGGCTTTAAAATGGATGAAAGGGATTATGGTGTAGGCGCTCAGATACTGAGTGATCTCGGTGTTAGCAAGATGAAACTCATGACCAACAATCCGAAAAAACGCACTGGCCTCATCGGCTATGGGCTGGAGATCGTGGACAACATACCCATAGAGATCAGTTGCAACAGCCACAATAAAAAATACCTTAAAACAAAAAAGGAAAAAATGGGGCACACTCTCCACCTTGATGATTGAGGCTATATCCTAAATCAGATATGATTTACTGTAAAGTTTCACCACGTTGTTTTTGGAAACTTTACAATAAACAAAAGCGCTTGCTTTACCGGCAATAAGCAATCAAAATAAATCAGGCAATTACTTTTTATCAAAAGAAGCAGCAACTGACAAGTCCTTGCTTCCCTGTGAATAGGAATAAAATCCTTCCCCTGATTTCACACCGAGTTTTCCGGCAGCTACCATATTGCTCAGCAAGGGGCACGGAGCATATTTGGTATTACCCAAACCCTCATACATCACATTGAGGATGGAGAGGCAGACATCAAGCCCGATGAAGTCAGCAAGTTGCAGAGGACCCATAGGATGTGCCATGCCGAGTTTCATTACGGTATCTATTTCCTTCACACCTGTAACTCCTTCGTGTAGCGTGATGATCGCCTCATTGATCATTGGCATCAATATTCTGTTGGCTACAAATCCCGAATAGTCGCTCACCTCTACAGGTGTTTTTCCTAATTTCATGGAAAGGTCCATAATCTTTTTGGTAACCTCATCTGATGTAGCATAGCCCCTGATCACCTCAACAAGTTTCATCATAGGTACGGGATTCATAAAATGCATGCCGATCACCTTATCGGGCCTTTTTGTGTTGGATGCTATCTTCGTAATCGAGATCGAAGATGTGTTGCTGGCAAGTATTGCCGAAACTGCAGTGATTTCATCCATTTGATTGAATATTTCCAGTTTCAGTTTGCTGTTTTCAGTTGCTGCTTCAACAACCAACTCCCTGTCTGCTAAAGCATCTTCTATCTTTGTGTATGTGCTGATGTTGGACAAAGTATTTGTTTTGTCTTGTTCTGTTATCCTTTCTTTTGCGACCATACGGTCGAGATTTTTGGTTATTGTCACTATCGCTTTGTCCAGATATTCCTGTGAGACATCAAGCAGGTTAACTTCATATCCTTTATGTGCAAATACGTGAGCAATCCCATTACCCATCGTTCCTGCACCTATTACGCCTATTTTATTCATTGTAACAGATATTAAAAAATATTATAATTATGTTTTCGGTTCAAAATTCTGTATTTTTTCTTTAATCAACAATGACATTATCCCATTATTTTCCATCTCCTTTGATAATGATAAGTATGGTATAAATCAATATTCTGAAATCAACCAGCAGGGACATGTTTTCAATGTATAAAATATCAAACTTCAATCGCTCAATCATTTGTTCCACATTTTCGGCATAGCCGTATTTTACCTGCCCCCAGGAAGTAATTCCGGGCCTGACCTTATGCAGGTGATAGTAGTGAGGTGCATCTTTGACGATGAGATCTATAAAATATTGTCTCTCCGGTCTGGGGCCAACCAAAGACATATCCCCTATCAGCACATTGTAAAATTGTGGCAGTTCATCCAGGCGGAACCTACGCATGAAACGTCCGAAAGGTGTAATCCGCTCATCGGTTGAACTGGAAAGAGACGGACCTCGTGCTTCAGCATCCTGCCACATCGACCTAAATTTGTAAATCTTGAAAGGCTTTCCATATTTACCAATTCTTATATGAGAATAAATAACAGGCCCTTTTGATGAGAATATTACAAAAAGTGCCAGAATGAGATAAAGCCATGAAAAACAAATCAGAACCAACAACGAGATCAAAACATCAAATATTCTTTTGACAGATTGCTGCCAGAGAGGCATTATCTCCCGGTTAATGGCTATGAGAGGAGTTCCGAAAATGGCAGACATTTTCACCGTGCCTGAAAGAATATCATACATGCCGGGTATGATTTTTATACCCACATTTTCACCGTGCAATACATTGATGAGCAAACCGATGGAATCATGCTCATTTGATTCTATTGCAAGAATAACATCTTCAATTTTGTATTGATGAATTTTTTCCCTAATATCTCTGATATGACCAAGATGAGGCAACACACCTTCCAAGAGGTGGCCGTTGTTCCCATTGATGTGTACATAACCGATGAATTTATAACCGCTGGATAATGGTTGTGCATTTAAATCATTGTAAAGATCAAGTGCTCTTTGGTTGCTTCCCACAAGCAGGGTATTGAATCCAATGATGCGATGGTGTATTTTATATGCAGTGATGCTGGATAGGATAAATCTTGGAAACGAAGTTAAAGTGAAATGAAACGCAAACAGGACAGCATATGACAAATAGTAATTCCTGTAACTGGCGATTTCATCATCAAGCAAAATAGTGAAGAAAATAATAGTCACTCCTATCAAAGTAGTGATAAGGGTTTGGCCCAGTTCCTTCAATCTGGATTTCCTGTATGGATCATAGTAATAACCTGTAATGGAATAGAACAAAATCCAGAAAACAGGAATCGCTACCAATGCCACATAAAAAGAGGGGGTAAATTCTATATCAATCTGATACCCGAACTTTTTTGATTCAATGAATACCTTCCTGAATATGTAAAACAATGTCCAGGCCAATGCAGATGAAACAACATCAAAGAAAACATACTTGAAAACCTGCAGTCGCTGCTTCATGGTTGATGCAATAATTTCAGGTTGTCAATAAAAACCTCTCCCCCACTTGTTCCTCCATCTGTGATAAATTCAATCTGGTAATTTTCTGCCGAAGACATATCCAAAATAGCATTTGTTACTTCAATATATATCTTCCCCCACAGCGGTTGACCGTTACTATCTTGTTTTGGTGTGAGGGTGATCAGCTCTATTTCATCGCTCTGGCTGCCATTATTTGACCATAAGCGCAACTGTAGATCAACATTGTTTTTATAATCCATTTCCAGAAACACAGCCTTTCCGGACTGTGGCAATTCAAATTTATCAGTTGTGAGTCCTCTGTAAAATGATTTATCGGGCGTCATATAGATTGCACCGGAAGCATTACCTTCAAAAACATCATTGCCTGATGTAACCCTCACCATATTCACATCGCTGTCGTTTGTAGAATCAATGGAAATGCCAATATCTTCAAAATCTTCTATCCATGCAAAAATGGTTTCAGGAAAATACATCACAGAAGGAGATATATCCACTATGCTGTCACGGAATAATTCAAAAGTAGAATCGTTTATATAGAAATCATAAAAAGGATAGGCTAACCTGATTCTGCTGAAACCTGTATTTTTAACACCCGCTCTGACCTTTAAAGTATGTTTTCCGACATATAGGACAGGAAAAGTGGCAGGCAATTCAAACACGCCTAAAGGATGATCATCAATATACACCCATGCATCCGTGATCTTATGTGATGCGGTTCCTTGTGTGATAGGTTCTGTAACGTAAAATGCAATATCATCAATATGGATATAAGAAGGCACTTCTTCTTCAGGATTTATGACATCACAGGCAGTATATGCCAACACTAAAATAATCGTACAGCTATAAATCGCAAATCTTAACATGTCAACCCGTACAGATATTTCTGATAAATTTTTGTAACGATATGATTCCCGTCTTATTGCCACACCTAAAAAATATTTTTTTACTTATTGAAATTCCGAATGATTTTTCATCCCGCTTTAGTTTTATATCATGAAGACAGAATTGTTCAAAGTGTCTTCAAAATCCATTTCATGACTAAACTTTCATTTCTTCCACAATGCTTTCAGAAATACGTAAAGCATTAATTCCATCCTCCAGTGAAATGGCCGATGAGAGATTCTTTAATATAGAGTTTGCAAATGATTCAAGTTCATCTCTGATGGCGTTGGTGTGCTCATTAACTGCCAGCCTTTGAAAACATAACTTTTTTTTCGGTAAACCTTTACCGGTATCTATGACTATGGCAAAAGGATCATCCTCTTGTTGGTCAAAGGTGTCTATCCTGATAATTTCAACATTTTTCTCAAGGAAATCCATTGAGATGTAAGCATCTTTTTGAAACAATCTCATTTTACGCATGTTTTTCATAGATATACGACTTGCAGTGAGGTTCGCAACACAACCGTTTTCAAACTCTATACGTGCATTGGCTATGTCCGGTGAGTTGCTGACAACCGCCACTCCATTTGCACTGATATTTTTAACTTTAGCCTTCAATAAGGTAAGGATAATATCAATGTCATGTATCATCAGGTCATATACCACAGATACATCGGTTCCCCTGGGATTAAACTCTGCCAAGCGATGCACCTCAATGAACATCGGTTCACAACAATAAGGTTGTGCTGCCACAAATGCCGGATTAAAACGCTCTACATGTCCAACCTGGATTTTAATATTCTTTCCTTCCAGCGATTTTTTAAGCTTTTCTGCCTCATCCAAACTACTGGTTAAAGGTTTTTCTATAAAACAGTGTTTTGATTTTTCAATTGCTTTTATTGCACAATGAAAATGAGATAATGTAGGAGTAACAATATCTACTACATCGACTTCCTTAATCAGTTCATCAACAGAATTAAAAACTTTTGTATTGTATTTCTCAGCAGCATTTACAGCCCTCCCCTTGACTATATCAAAAACACCCGCAAGTAAATAACTGTCCATTTCAGAAATCAGGCGAAGGTGAATGCTGCCGAGATGCCCTGCACCTAATACGCCTATTTTAAGTTTCTCAGTCATAATTTTGCAAATCTAATTTTTAATTAGGAAGGAATATTGAATTCTGTCAACATTCAATTTATTTACTTTTGCAACATATGATAAGAGATGACTATAAACACAAAGGGCTGAGAAGGAAACTGGTAAAAACGATCAGTAAAAAAGGCATTACTGATCAAGCAGTACTGGATGCTATTGGAACAGTGCCCAGGCATCTTTTCCTGGATGAAGCTTTTCTCAAATTTGCTTATGATGATTGTGCTTTTCAGATTGATGCAGGTCAGACGATATCACAACCATATACGGTTGCTGTTCAAACATCCTTACTTGAAGTAAAAAAAGGAAACAAAGTACTGGAAATAGGTACCGGTTCCGGATATCAGGCAGCCGTTTTGTTAGAGTTAGGGGCTAAAGTATATACTGTTGAAAGACAACGCAGCCTATACGTAAAATCAAAAAATCTGCTTAATCAAATAGGTTATTTCCCCAAAAATTTTTTCGGCAATGGATTTGACGGACTTCCACCATATGCACCATTTGACAAAATAATTGTAACAGCTGCAGCTCCTTCAGTCCCTCCACCTCTCTTATCTCAACTCAATAATGGTGGAATACTTGTTATACCTGTCAATAAAGATGATGCACAAACAATGCTCAAAATCAAAAATACTGGGGATGGTAAATTTATTACAGAAGAACATGGCACCTTCAAATTTGTACCTCTGCTGTATGGAAAGGAAATCTAAGATCATACAATATCTCAGATATAAATCGTTAACTACATCTAATTTGCTATATTTGTTAGCTTAATTTGAACATATGAAAAGAAAAATCAATTTGATTACAATATCAGTGTTTCTTGTTACATTATGTCAGGCGCAAGAACATGTATCTGGATCGAAATCCTTCAAACCTGACTCTAATGATATCGGTCTTTCTTTTAATCTCACCGGTTTGATCAACAATATCAGTTTGAACTCTTTAACAGATTACTCTGGCAAAGAAATTTTGATATTACACAAATATATCCAAAATAATGTATCCCTCCGGTTTGGGTTCGGGTTGGAAACAATAAATCAGAAATTCTCTACTGTTGACTCTGTCTTCACTACGGGATCCAGCCAGATTCAATGGGATTCGACATTTACCAAAGCGAGTGTATTCTTTGCTCCCGGAATAGAAAAACATTTGGGAAACACTCAAAAGCTTGATCCTTTTATAGGTGGCGGAATAATATTTGGTTTACAGGGGAAAAACCACATGAAAAGCAAGATGGTGATAACAGATACCATTGGTGTAGCAACACGTGAAATAACAGGTGATCGTGATGGGGGTTCATTTATAGGACTGAACCTGATGGCTGGATTTGATTTTTTTATCACCCAAAAACTATGTATAGGAGCTGAATACAACCTTACATTTTCAACCAATATTGATGGCGGTGACTGGAGTGTTGTTACCATATACACTCCTGCAAGTGGAACAGGTTCTACAACAAGAGATATCGGTTCTGATTTAACATCTGAATCCGGAATCGCATTAGAAAGTACAGGAGGCCTTACTCTTTCATATTATTTCTCAAGATCTCCCATGAAGAAAAAAAACAGGAAAAAATCCGAACAAACTGAATAGAATCAACAATCATTCTTCGTATGAGATTTCCAATTCAAACAAGCGTTATAAGAATATTCCAATACACTGTAATAGTATTATTGATCATTGTGCAGATCTTTGCATGTAAAAAAGGTGCAGACGATCCATTTTTCTCTTTTCATACAAGAAAAGCACGGCTCTCAGGCTCTTGGAATTTAAAAAGTGCAGAGTGGCAAAAAAATGATACAAGCTATATTTTTAACGATAGCATCCTGATCATTTCAAATGCAATTAAAACCGACACCTTGCCAATGCAACACACAATCACTTTTAACAAAGACAACTCATACACAGAAGAAATAAAAACGGATTTTCCAAGCGATTGGAAAGGGAATGGCGAACCTACCTATACTTTAACAGAAACATATCTTGGTACATGGAAGTTCACAGGTGGAGGCAATGTTCCTGCAAAATCACAACTGTTGCTACAGGTAACACAAAGTTCCCTGGTTTCTTCCAGTTCCATGTCAAATGTTGACGCTACAGAATATACAGACCAGCCAAATGGTTTTGTTTATGATATACAAAAACTCTCCAAGCCGGAATTGATATTATCATACAACCTGGTTATTACCTATCCTGGAAGCACCTATACAGATAATGGCAGCCTGAACTTCACTAAAGATTAAGTGCCTGCACAACTACTATCATAGGATAATAATAATTTGGAAACATCGGGATTTTCTTGTGTCCTTCCCAACCTTTTCACTCTCACTTTATCTTATTAGCATGGTGAAATATATTTTAAGTATTTTTGATTTGCAACAAATTATTTTGTTTATTTGTACCGTTAAACTAAATCATCTTACTAACTAAATCAGAATATTATGAAAAACATTAAAAAAGCATTTATTGTATTGGCTTCCGTTGCGGTTGCATTACCCCTAATGGATGGCTGTAAAAGAGGGCCTAATGACCCGGGTATTTCCCTGAAATCAAGAGATAGTCGTATTTCAGCAGTCTGGAGTCTGAGTGGTGGCACAATTACCATTACTGAAACCAAACACGAAGTTTTAGAATGGGACGATAATGATTGTGAGAACATAGCAGGTGGACAAGAAGCCTATGATGAAACCGTGTCAAGAACAAGAACTTTTACTCTTTCAAGTACAGCTATCGCCTTCAATCAATCAGCTTCTTCAGACAGAGATTGGTTTACTGGTGGTGCGGAATTCCCGGATTCGGATAATGAGGAGAATAATATGGATGCCGGTATTTGTGACGGTGGAGAGTGGGCCGAAGGTCAGACCATCACAAGGACTATTACTATAACCGATTACAAAATGACGATCAGAAAAGACGGAACTTATGAAGTGAGTTTTAATTATTCTCTTACTGATTCCGACTTCAATCTGTACTTCCCGGATCAGAACGGAAACACGCAACAGGGTAACACACTTTCTGGCACATACACCGTAACGGGCAACTGGTGGTGGAGCGACCAGAAAAAGAATAAATCCGGTATCGTTTTAGAAAACTTCCCTATGATTGATCCTACTGTTTCTGCAGAATATGAAGACGGAGACAACAATGGTGAAGACAAATTTGACTACAACTATGTATCTGATATCACTGTTACTAATAATACCATCACGTTTACATTGGACAGATTGGCTAATAAAGAACTGACGCTCACAGCAAATATTAGTACAAATGATATGGATAAAGATGTATCTGAATCATTCGAAGGTTATGATACAAATAATAATCAGTGGATTGACTGCATTTCCACTGTTACTATCACTAATACAACCACTATTACTGGTACCTGGAATTTCACAAGTGATGGTAAGAATGTTAAATAATCAATATTACGGTTAAATAAAAAAGCCCCGATGACGGGGCTTTTTTTATTTCATCTCATTCAAATTTCAGCTTTACATACACTGAATAATTAACAAATGAGTTTACTTAACATCCTCTTTATTCTGATTATTTTCAGCTATGTGACTGATGTCATACTTGAATACCTCAACAGCAAGATGCGCACAACTGAAATGCCAGTTGAACTCAAAGATATTTGTGATGAAAACAAATACAAACATACCCTGGAATATAGCAGAGCGAACACTATTTTCGGGTTTATAACCTCCTCTTTCAACACTTTATTACTACTATTGATGCTTGCTATCAAAGGATTTGCGATAGTGGACGAACAAATCAGACTGTATTTTGAAAACCCTATACTGATAGGAGTTTTGTTTTTTGCAATACTTGCATTTGCATTAAGCCTGCTTGGGATACCTTTTTCCATCTATCGCACCTTCACCATAGAAAAGAAATTCGGATTCAATAAGACTACCGTCAAAACTTATATATCTGACACGATAAAGTCCTGGATTCTCGGAGGAATTATAGGTGGAGGTTTGTTTGCACTGATCATCTGGTTATATTCAATTTTAGAAAGTTCTTTCTGGCTTTGGGCCTGGTTACTTATAAGCGTTTTTTCAATATTCATGGCCATGTTTTATACTTCCCTCATTCTGCCACTATTTAATAAGCTAAAACCACTTGAAGATGGAGAATTAAGACAAAAAATTGAAGCCTATAGCAAGAAGGTTCACTTTAAACTAAATAATATATATGTGATGAACGGATCCAAAAGATCTTCTAAAGCCAATGCATTTTTCAGTGGACTCGGACCTGCAAAGAAGATTGTTCTGTTCGATACACTGATAGCACAACATGACAGCAATGAAATTGTTTCGGTGCTTGCACATGAAGTGGGGCATTATAAGAAAAAACATTCTTTGATGACAACAATTGCCTCTGTGATGCAGATGGGCGTTATGTTATATATTTTCTCATTGGTCGCATCAAATCCTACCCTTCATACGGCTCTGGGATCACAACATCAGGGCTTCCATCTCAGTTTGCTCACTTTCGCCATACTTTACGGACCGGTTTCCATGCTGATAAGTATTGCATTCAATTACTTGTCACGTAGAAATGAATACCAGGCAGATGCTTTTGCAAAACAGACTGCTGATGGATTTTCCCTTCAAAATGCGTTAAAAAAAATATCTTTGCATAACTTATCAAATCTTAAGCCACATCCTTTGTATGTATTTTTTCATTATTCGCACCCGCCATTACTTGAGAGGCTTAAAGCTTTAAATATTTAATGTGTAACATAAAAATCAAAATATCATGAATCAACAATATGAACAACAGGGATTTAACATTAAAAAAACTAGATTCTGGATTGCAATTGCAGTAGTTATACTGTTTGTAATCATTTTCGGTAACAGCATGTTTGTCATTCTGCAACCAACAGAAAGAGGAGTGATCTTTTATAAATTCTCCTCCGGTTTGGATGTGAAACACATTTACAGCGAAGGATTTCACATCATAGCCCCATGGAATGATATGATCGTATTCAGTGTTGAAGAACAACAAGTGGAACAAAGTATGGATGTACTTTCATCTAACGGTCTTTCCATTTCCGTGGACGTTACTATCCGTTTCAGACCGATCTATGACCAAATAGGCTACTTATACAAAGCTTTCCGCACGACATATGTCGATGCATTAGTTACACCGGAACTCCGATCTGCTGTCAGGAAAATTATTGGGAGATACACCCCTGAGGAGTTGTATTCTACCAAAAGGGAGGAGATCGAAACATCAATTAAACAAGAGACATCCAAAATTCTAAGTAAAAATCATGTCCAGATGACAGCCTTACTCATTCGTTCAGTAAGACTGCCTCAGTCAATACAAACCGCTATTGAGAAAAAATTAGAGCAGGAGCAAGCTTCTCTTGAATATGAGTTTAAGTTACAAAAAGAACAAAAGGAAGCTGACAGAAAGAGAATAGAAGCTCAGGGAATCCAGGATTTTCAAAGAATCATCAGCCAAACTATTACACCTTCCTTGCTGAAATGGAAAGGAATAGAAGCAACTCTTGAGTTATCAAAATCAGAAAATGCTAAAGTTGTTGTTATTGGCGGAGATGATGGTTTACCAATAATTCTCGGAAATCAATAAACTTTAACATGTGAAAAGAGTTTTTTCAAGCAAAATTTTTATTGGCCTGTTAATACTCTTCAGCATTTCTTTATCCTGCTGGTTGTTCAGGGTTCCAATTCTCATGAAGATCGGAAACTTTTTAATTGCAGAAGATGAATTGGATACTGTAAGTATATTGTTTGTTCCTGGCGGTTCCTCATTTGATCGGGGAAACACTGCGGCTGAACTGTTTAAAAAAGGCATTGCTGGGAAAATAGTTTGTACCGGTCAGAATATTCCCGAATTATTGAAGGCACTACAAATTCAAGCTTATACTGAAGCAGAGATTACAGCAATGAACCTTTATAGAAACGGTATAGACTCATCCTCGGTAGAAGTACGTAAAATCGGAACAAGCACTTATGAAGAATGCCTGGAAATTGTAAGTTATTGTAAGCAACACAACATTCAGAAAGCCATTGTCCTTACAGATAGGTTCCACACAAACCGCTTATCTTCAATACTTGATAAGGTAAATGTGGAACATAGTGTTACATTTCTTTTTGCCGGAGCTCCAAGCTCTATTTATTCGGAAGAAAGATGGTGGGAATCAGAAGAAGGCCTGATAATGGTGAATAACGAATATGTTAAATCCTTATATTATTTCTTCAAATACTGAGAAAGGACAACCGCTACGTTGTAGGAATCTCCATTTATCGTGAAATAATACAATTTCCACCGTGAAATTTTCAAAATGCGTCCGCAAACAAGATAGCTGTTGATTGTTTACTTTAGCCAAATGAAAATACTGGTCACCGGAGGAGCAGGATATATTGGTTCACACACAATAATCGAACTGATCAGGTGTGGTGATAACGACATCATTTCAATAGATAATTTCAGTAATTCTTCACTTGCAAGCTTTGAAAGGATCAAAAAGATCACAGGACGAAACATCATCAATTATAGTATTAACCTTTCAGACCGAGAAGCCACACTTCAGTTTTTTAAAGATCATAAGGACATTAATAAAATCATACATTTCGCTGCTCTTAAATCAGTCAGTGGATCAATGAAGCAACCATTATTGTATTATAGGAATAATGTTGATGGGCTGATTAATGTGCTGGATGGGGCATTAATAACAGATTGTAACATATTTATTTTTTCTTCTTCATGCACTGTGTATGGGAACATAGATGTTCTTCCAGTTAATGAAGAAACAGAATTGAAAGCACCTGAATCGGTTTACGGACATACAAAACAAATTGGAGAACGGATAATCAAGGATTATACTCATTCTTCGGGTTCTATACAGTGTGTTGCGCTTAGATATTTTAACCCTGTCGGGGCTCATCCTTCAGGGTTAACAGGAGAAGCACAGGGTGATAAACCTGAAAATCTGATTCCTGTTATCACTGCAGCTGCAAGCAAGCGGCAGACAATGAGTGTGTATGGTGATGATTACGACACAAGAGACGGCAGTTGCATCAGAGATTATGTGCATGTCTGTGATATTGCTGATGCACATATCAAAGCGATAGAATATCTTGAAAGCAATAAGAACATCCGTTATGATGTTTTCAATCTTGGAACAGGCAATGGCATCAGCGTATTTGAGATGATAAATGCCTTTGAGCGGATAAGTGGTATTAAACTTAATTACAGCATAGGGAAAAGAAGGCAGGGAGATATACCTGTCATGTATTCCGATTCTAGCAAAGCAACAGCGTTACTGAAATGGAAAGCTGATTTGAATGTAGATAAAATGCTAAGTTCAGCCTGGAAATGGCAGAAACAACTTTCAAGCAACGATCGAAATAAAAGGAAATAGCAGATATGCCCATTTGAACCTGCATAATCAATTGAAGAAAAGATGGATAACAAGTTAAAATTTCAAAAACACACTAATATCAAAAAATAGCACGGTTTTGTGAGTGTTTAAAACCAATCTAAAATATATCAGTGATGATATGATCTACTCCTGATAATTGTCATTGCCCTATACATCTGCTCTGCAAAAATCAAACGCACCATTTGGTGGGTAAATGTCATCTTTGAAAGAGATATGCTACGATCAGCCCGCATCAGGACATCTGTGCTCAAACCATATGCACCCCCGCATATAAATGTTAAATTTTTTGTTCCTATATTCATATATTTAACAAGGAAGGATGCAAAATCCTTTGATCCCATCTGTTCTCCATTCTCATCCAATGTTATTAGCACATCACCAGGTTTACACAACCTTAATATCCCATCACCTTCAATGCATTTTTGTTTTTCCAGTTCAAGTGCAGTTGACCCTTTATAAGCAGGTACCACAATGGTTGAGAAAGATATAAACTTATCAATTCTTGAAGAATAATCAGAGAAAGCGTTACTGATATAACCAGCATCTGTCTTCCCGACAACAATAAATTTCACTTTCATTGCTTATTCAATCAATTTGTCGAAATTATCAATAAATTTGCATTTATATATAAAAGTAACTAATGTAACTTGGCTTGATTTTTGATGCACTCGTGAAAATATAATTCAATGAAATACACTGCATTTATACTCACTTTATTGATTACAACTTTTACACTATCCGGTTTTACTGGTGGGGAAGACGAGTTGTACACAGCAATTAAAACAGGCAATGCCAAACTACTGGTTTCTCATTTCAAATCTACAGTTGAATTGACAGTACTTAATAGTGAGCAAGTGAGCAGCAAAGCACAGGCAGAACAGATTCTTAAGAATTTCTTTGCCAAAAATCCTCCAAAATCATTTAAGGTAATACACCAGGGCACATCAAAACTTGGCATTCAATACAAAATAGGAACTTTAACAACAGCCAAAGGAAATTTCAGGATCACAATGAATTCCAAAGTTGAAAATGGCAAAGAACTGATTGAACAATTCAGAATTGATAAAGATTGACGTTTGTTCCTTTTTCCCATTATTTCATATTAAATGACTGTCCTCGCATTTATTCGTTCTTCACTTGTTGAAGATATCGGCAATGGCGATCATACATCTCTTGCATGCATTCCTGATAAAAGCCAGGGAAAAGCAGCATTGGAATGTAGGGAAAAGGGAATTATTGCCGGCATTAAAATCGCCAAAATAATTTTCCATGAAGTAGATCCAACGCTTATATTTGAACAGTTTATAGAAGAAGGAAGACGGATTGCTCCGGGAGATATTGCATTCACTATTGCAGGAAATGCAAGGTTTATATTAATGTCTGAACGACTGGTACTGAATTGTATGCAACGAATGAGCGGTATAGCTACTTTTACAAATAAAGTAGTTCAGCAACTTGAAGGATTACCGGTAAAATTGCTCGATACCAGGAAAACAACTCCCGGAATACGATTACTTGAGAAACACGCAGTAAAAGTCGGTGGCGGTAATAATCATCGTTTCGGACTTTTTGATATGATAATGATCAAAGACAACCACATCGATTATGCCGGAGGAATAACGCAGGCAATCTCAGCAGCAAATAAATACAGAAAGAAAAAAAATCTCAATATCCAAATAGAAATTGAGGCAAGGAATATGGAAGAAGTCAAAGAAATTCTTAAATCAGAAGGAGTTGATAGGATTATGTTGGATAATTTCAATATTGCAAATACAAAGAAAGCAGTTGAATTGATTAATGGCAAAATAGAGATTGAATCTTCAGGTAATATAAATCTGGATAATATCAGACAATATGCCAAATGTGGGATAAATTATATATCTATGGGTGCTCTGACAAATTCCGTTAAAAGCATGGATCTGGGTCTAAAAGCACTTAAATAATAAAGATGCTCAGGAAAATCTTCAATTTTATTAAAAGCACTTCGCTTGTACAAGGGTTACTCATGTTAAGCAAGAAGATTATTTTACCCGGTTTTGCTGGTTTACCGTTATATAATGTGGCTGACTTCTTTATCAAAGCAATCAGAAACGGATCAATTACGATGAGAGCATCATCCATAGCATTTAAATTCTTTCTAGCCATCTTTCCAGCTATGATATTCTTATTTTCTCTCATCCCATATATTCCAATTGATAATTTTCAAGAGATTTTATTAGATCAACTAAGACAATTTATGCCCGAAAATGCATATTCTCTAACAGAATCAACAATAAAAGACCTTATTGTACATCGCAGAGGGGGATTGCTGTCCATTGGATTTTTAATGACTATTTATGTTGCTTCCAACGGTATAAATGCTATTATCAGCGCATTTAATAAATCCTATTTTACATTAGAAAAGAGGACTGCTTTGAAGCAAAGAATCATATCCTTTGAACTTATTTTTATTCTAACTTTCTTATTATTTACCGCTATTTTACTCATACTTTTCGGGAAGAAAATTCTCTATTGGCTCGTTACACACAATTATATCCAAAATGATTCAACTGTTTCATTATTGCAAATTGCTCAATGGAGTACGATCGTGCTGCTCATATATTTTTCTTTCTCTTTTATTTATTTCCTTGGCCCTTCACGCAAGATAAATTGGCGTTTCTTTTCCCCCGGTTCAACTCTATCAACCTTATTAACAATATTAGTATCTTTAGGTTTCGCCTATTTTGTCAATAATTTTGGTCAATATAACAAACTATACGGCTCTATTGGGTCTTTGATTGTTATCATGCTCTGGATATATTTCAACTCTATCATTTTGCTAACTGGTTTCGAACTAAATGCTAGTGTTCAAAATGCAAGAAAAGCAAAAGAATTTAATTATTCGCAACAAAACCATGTTGAGAATCACAGTTAAGAGATATAAATAACGCAATTATTAAAACTCTCTGACCCCAATATGATATTTATAATGTGGCACACCTCCAATAGGGACAGAATAAAAAGGAAGGAACTGTCCATATTGATTGGTTATGTAAAATACAACATTATTATTTCTTTCATTCCCTGTTTTTATAATTTGAATATCCAATGATCCACCTTTTTCTTTCTCTGTAACCGGATATTCGCTCTTCGCCCAGTTGTTATCTCCGGATGTAAGCGATTTAAGCCCGTTTTTAGAAACCGAAACTATCCTGATAACTGCATCATTGTCAAAATCAAAATTATACTGTCTGACAGCGACAGTGTTATTATCAATAAATGGATAAATATGAGAAACAGAATTAATTTCAGAATTTAGTCTGAAAGAGTATTCATATGTAAATGCATTACCTCCCTCAACTGCTTTGTTCTCTCCGGCTGCGGAACTTAGAAAGAATTTGTATAGATTGCCATCATCTCCTTCCATACCCTGGATAATAACTTTAAATATCCTGCCTCCAAGTTCCGGTTTATCCTCCCCTTCTGCAGGATTAAATGGCCCGAATTCAAACCATTTACCGTCTAAATCGGGATTGGAACCAAACATTTTGCTCGCCAATAAATTCCCATTGTCAAACCCTGTAGCATGTCCACGGTTTGCTTCGTCTTTATCAGAAAAAGCTCCATTTCCTCCATAGATAGAAAATTTTGTTTCAGTGTTGAACCCTCCTCTGTTTTCATCATATTTACCACCAACATCTGGATCAAACATCCGGATAAAAACAGAAGAAGTATGTTCGTCAGGCACAACGAAAAAGATAATCTGGCAGAAGTCATTGTCCCCCCAACTGTGAGATGAATTTTTACCAAATGTTACTAGAAAAGGAATGTTTTCTTCAGGCGCAGGAACATGCTGAGCATAAAGTACTGTATAAAATCCTATTGCAATAAATAAAAACTGTATTCTTAACATTGCTTAACAAATATAAGTGAATAGAGTTTATACCACAATTATTTGTTACTGCTTAGCAGCTAATTAGTCAAATTGGTGAGCGCCCCAAAAGCATTTTGAGAGTTTTTTATGGATGTGTCAATAACCAAACGTAGAATAGCAAAGCAGAAAACGGTGGAATGATCGGACTGAGTACAAAAACTGTTGATTCTACAATTGAATATAGGAGGATCTCTACGCCATTTTTCTAAAAGATTCAGGATGTTATTGATTACAATTAAAAAATGCAGGTATCTTACTTTCTATTTCTTGAGGATTTACCGATCATTTTAAGCATTCCCACCTCTTTAGGTGTTAGGAACCTCCATTTTCCCCGCGGAAGGTTCTTTTTTGTTAAGCCGGCAATGCGCATTCTGTCTAAACGTATTACCTCATATCCCAGTTTTTCAAACATGCGCCTTATCACCCTGTTTTTACCTGTATGCAGTTCAATCCCAAGAATTGTTTTGTCATCTCCTTTCCTTGCATAAGCAATTGCATCCACTTTTGCCAGACCGTCTTCTAAATCTATTCCTGTCAGGAACTTTCTATAATCACGTTCGCTGAGGGGTTTATCAATTTTAACCTCATAAACTTTTTTAACATTGCCTGAAGGATGCGATATGATACCGGCCAGATCACCATCATTGGTCAGTAGCAGAAGTCCGGTTGAATTCCTGTCTAGGCGTCCAACAGGATAGATTCTTGAACTGCTAGCTTTTCGAACGAGATCTAAAACGATTTTTCTTTCTTGCGGGTCATCGGTAGTGGTAATATAGTCCTTCGGCTTGTTGAGTAAAATATAGACCTTTTTTTCTGCAGTTAACTTTATAGTTCCTAAGCGGACTTCATCTTTTAAAGGATTAATTTTGATTCCCAGTTCATTAACTTTGATCCCATTTACGAAAATCCTGCCGGCTGTTATCAGCACATCTGCTTCTCTTCTTGAGCACACTCCTGCATGTGCAATGAATTTATTCAGTCTGATCAAATCAGAAACCTTAGCTTTCGATTTGGATAATCTCATCTTAAAATTATTCCCTGCTTTTTTTCCCATGCGATTATAAATTGTGTTTGCCGGCCAGTGGATAAAATGAATTTTCGATATGTTCGATACGAGTAGCCGTTTTGTTCATAACGATTGCTACAATATCAAATCGAGCCTCATTATTTATTTCATTTAATTCAATATAAGCATTGGCAGTTTTTATGATTTGTCTTTGTTTTTTTAACGAAACCGACAATTCAGGATTACCAAAATAATCACTACTCCTTGTTTTTACCTCAACGAATATAATCGTATTGTCCTGCATGGCAATGATATCAATTTCACCTTTTCCGTATCTCCAGTTCTCAGCGATAATTTCTAGTCCTTTTTCGCTTAGATATTGCTTTGCAGCTATTTCGCCTTTTTTCCCGAGATCATTGTGGGTAGTCATAATTGATATTTTGTCCAAAGATATGAGATTTTGAGGCAGGTATTGATCATAAACTGCTCGGTTGATTTATTATAATTTGATATTTGCAGTTTAGCAATAACCATATTTATAAAACATTTTTATTTAATATCACCATAAAAAACGTGAAAGGAATTTATAATTTAGCAAAAATTATTGATATGAAATTTCAAATTTTTTCCCGATTTGTTCTAATGGCTTCTATGTTAATGGCGTTTGCAGTATCCTATGCACAGTTTGAAGGAGTAATAGATTTTAGAAAAATAAAGACAGATACTATTGCTTATAAATATTTTGTTAGGGGAAATAAGGTTCGCATTGAAGAATTCGGGCAGGATGGGTCATTAAAAGGTATCATGCTTGTTGATCTTGATAAAGGAACGGTAGTGGCTTTAAACACCGAGCGCAAATTATATATGGATGTAACGAACACAAGAAACCCCAATGACTTTACTCCGGTGATCAGTAAGACTAATAATGAGCAGGAGATATTAGGGTACAAGTGCAGGGAGTGGATTGTTACAGATAAAGTATCCGGCACTAAAACTTCTTATTGGGTTGGGGGGGATAATTTCGATTTCTTTAAACCGCTGCTTAGTGTTTTAAACAGGAAAGATAACCTACCCGTGTTTTTTCTAAAAATACCGGGGAATGAACATGTGTTTCCTTTTATAGGAATAGACAGTGCTGTTGATGGAAAAGTGCGAATCAAGCTTGAAACGCTAAAGGTAGAACCGCAACACCTGCGGGCATCATTATTTGTAATACCAAAAGATTACACGAAATTTGAGAACTGATGTTTTAAGTGAACCAAACTTCAACCTCTTTATCCACTTTCAGAATTATTTTATTCCCAAAAATAAGAGTTCTGTTATCATCTATATGCCCAGCAGGAAAGCCAAAACAAACAGGGTAATCAAATTCTTTCACCGTTTGCCAAATGATTTCATTTGCCGTGTTGCCAAATGGAATGTCATTGTCATGCATTTTGTTCATAGATCCTACAATAAGCCCTCTCAGATTTGACAATTTCCCGCTTCGTTTAAGACTAAGCATCATGCGGTCGATATGATAAAGATATTCATCTACATCTTCTATGAATAAAATTTTATTTTCAGTATCGATATCAGAGGAAGTACCCACCAGACTATACAGAATTGAAAGATTTCCTCCTGTCAACATCCCTTCACTATTACCTTTCCTGTTCAATTCATTGGCAATTATTTTATAATTAAGAGGATTTCCTGTTAATGCAATTTTTAATGAGTCAAGTGCCTCTTTAGTATTGTTACTGAAATTTATCGGCATGCTGGCATGTAAGGTCTGTACACCACATTTTGATTGTATGTGCGAATGCAGCACAGTAACATCGCTGTAACCTGCTATCCACTTGGGCTGCTTCATAAATGCCGTTAAATCCACACCATCAATTATTCTCGATGTGCCATAACCACCTCTTGCGCAAATGATGGCATCAATGTCTTTATTATCCAGCATGAACTGCAGATCTTTTAACCTTTGGTCATCCGTTCCGGCAAACTGCCAGCATTCTTCAAACAAAGCATCACCTAATACAGGAATAAAACCCCAACTTTTTAACAAAGTTTGTGCATATCCAATTTCATCTTTAGATATCTTTCTTGCTGTTGAGATTACCCCGATTTTAGCACCTTTTCTTAGAGACTGAGGTTTTATCATATGTGCAACTTACTTTTCTATCTTTGTGTTTTGATGGTAAAAGTAGCAATTTGCGGTGATGATGATAAAAAGGAATACTGATAAGAAAGAACCAGCAAGATACCTGGTGACCTCTGCATTACCTTATGCAAATGGGCCATTACATATCGGACAAATAGCAGGAGCTTATCTTCCTGCTGATATCTATGTAAGATATTTGCGGCTTGCGGGTAAAGATGTGATATATATTTGTGGATCTGATGAGCATGGTGCGGCAATCACTTTATTGGCAAAGAAAAAAGGGATATCACCTCAGAAAATCGTTGATAAATATCACGAACAGATAAAAGACACTTTTGAACGCTTTGGGATGAGTTTCGATATTTATCACCGCACCTCCTCAGAATTACATCACAAAACCGCTTCTGATTTTTTTACCACGCTGTATAATAATGATGAGTTTGTTCTTGAAGAATCAGATCAGTATTATGATGAGAAATTCAAGCAGTTTTTAGCGGACAGATACATAACGGGAACATGCCCAAAATGCAATTATAGTGCTGCCTATGGTGATCAATGTGAAAAATGTGGCAGTTCCCTCAGCCCAAAAGATCTGATCAATCCAAAATCAACCCTTAGCGGGAATATTCCCGTCATGAAGAAAACGAAACATTGGTTTCTCCCTCTTGATCGTTTTGAGTCCTGGTTGAGGCAATGGATCATCCATGATCATAAAGATGATTGGAAGCCCAATGTTTACGGCCAGTGCAAATCATGGATTGACGGAGGTCTGCACAAAAGAGCGATGACTCGTGATCTGGACTGGGGAGTCAAAGTTCCCTTACATGGAGCTGAAAACAAAGTTCTTTACGTTTGGCTTGATGCACCAATCGGTTATATTTCTGCGACCAAACAATGGGCAAATGATCATGGCAGAAACTGGAAGGATTACTGGCAGGATGAATCTTGCAAACTTGTTCATTTCATTGGCAAAGACAATATTGTATTTCACTGCATAGTTTTCCCCATACTCCTCAAGGCGCATGGTGAATTTATTTTACCGGATAATGTTCCTGCCAATGAATTTCTGAATCTGGAATCTGAAAAAATATCAACCTCAAGAAACCATGCTGTGTGGCTGCATGAATACCTGGATGATTTTCACGGCAGGCAGGATGAGCTCAGGTTTGTTCTCTGTTCCATCGCCCCGGAACTTAAAGATAGTGAATTTACATGGAAAGATTTCCAGGCAAGAGTAAACAATGAACTGGTAGCCATTTTCGGGAACTTCGTCAATCGTGTAATGGTCCTTGCTCACAAATATTATAACGGTAAAGTGCCGGAATCTCCAAAGCCAGATCAGACAGATGATACATTGTTAGCTTCAGTTCGTAATATACCGGAAAGTGTTTCAGCCAACCTGCAACAGTTTAAATTCAGAGATGCCCTTTCAGAAGCGATGGCACTAGCCAGAGCCGGAAATAAATATCTTGCCGATACAGAACCATGGCATTTGATTAAATCTGATCCTGAGAGAGTAAAAACCATTTTATACAATGCGATTCAGACCGTGGCAGGGCTTGCCGTTGTAATGAAACCTTTTCTGCCACACACAGCTGCTAAGTTGGAGAATATGTTAAACCTGAACAACTTAAAATGGAATGATGCGGGCAGGATGGATGTGCTGAAACCCGGACACCAACTGAACAAACCTGAACATCTATTTTCAAAAATTGAAGATGATATCATCAAAACACAAATTGAAAAACTATTAATAAAAAAAGTATCTCAAAATACTGACCAGACCGGTTGAAACATGTATTGTATTAGTTTCACATTTTACTTTGTATATTCGCAACCCTTTTATATTAAAATGTTATGGGAGTAATCGGAAAAATAAGAAAAAGATCAGGATTGCTGATCATCGCCATAGGAGGTGCAATGGTACTATTCATTCTGGGAGACTTTCTGCGCTCTGGTAGAAGATCATACTGGAACAGTAGTGATGTTGTTGCTGTGATAGGGGGAAATGAAGTAAAGTATCCCGATTTTGAACAAAAAATACAAAATGAATTGACGCAGTCTTATGGCAGTCAACCGGTAGATGAAGCTGCAAGAGAATCTGTGAGGCAAAGAGTATGGCAGATGTTGCTACAGGAGTTGGTTATGTCGAAAGAATATGACGAATTAGGGATCAGTGTAAATAAAGAAGAATTGTTTGAGCAGATAAAAAGCAATAATCCAAGCCCAATTCTAGCTCAGTATTTCACAAATCCAAATACCGGCAGGATAATAGAACAATTCCAGGATCCCAGGACTGGTGCTCTCAGTTCTGACAGAGTGCTTGCATATCTCAAACAACTTTTTGAAAGTGAGCAAGGAAGCGGTAGCTGGCTTCCTGTGGAAAGAGCCATTAAAATGGACCGGTTTTCAACAAAATACAATACCTTGCTGAAAAAAGGACTTTATGTTACAAGTAAGGAGGCAAAGCAGGATTATCTTGATAAGAACAAGAAAGCCAATTTCAGATATGTTTTGCAAAAATACGATGCCCTGAATGACTCGGTTTTTTCACCTTCAGATGCGGAAATTGAAGCATATTATGAAGAACATAAATTTGAAAAAGAATTCCAACAAGATGAAACTACAAGGTCTATCGAGTATATCGCAATTGAAGTAAAACCAACTGATGAAGATATAGAAATGATCAGGCAAGATCTGCTTGAGATCAAAGATGAGTTTACAAAAACAAAGGAAGATACCTTCTTCATCAACCAAAACTCTGATGTCCCTGAAGATTTCTTAGAGGTGTCTGAAGAAGGTAAATCATTTCCTACAGAAGTTGACTCGTTGATCTTTCATTCCGATTCCGGTACTGTCATTGGTCCATTCAGAGATGGTGAAGCTTTTAAACTGGTAAAGATCATGGGATTTCGTATGTACCCGGACTCAGCCAAAGCAAGACATATTCTGGTACGTATTGCTAATGGAGATACGGTTGCAGCCAAAACAAAAGCTGACTCCATTATGTCTATTGTTAAAAGGCAGAACAACTTTGAAGAGATGGCTCTGAAGTTTTCTGAGGATTTCCAATCTGCGCAGGATAGCGGTAATCTGGGATGGTTCAAGCCGCGCAGTATGGTGCCTGAATTTGACACTGCTTGCTTTCAGGGTAAGGTGGGTGAATTGCAAATGGTACAGACGCAATTTGGTTTCCATATTTTACAAGTAACCGAAAGGGCACAACCATCGCGAAGAATCTCCCTTGGTATTATTGAAAATGCACTTGAACCGAGTAAAAACACCAGAGATGTTGCCTTTAATAAAGCTTCTGCTTTTTCTATTAACAACAACACTGCAGATAAATTTAAACAAGCCGGTAATGAGTTGGGAATCATGGTTGCCAATTATATCAAAGAAGGAGATAAAACAATCGCAGGGCTTGAAAACCCCAGAGAGCTTATACGTTGGGCCTATAAAGCAGAGATTGATGATATCTCAGAAGCTTTTGAACTGAGTGACAAATATGTGGTTGCACATCTTACGGAGGTCAAGGATAAAGGTACCCTCTCGCTTGATGTGAAAGAAATAAAAGAGCGTTGCCGGGTGGGTGTTATCCAGGATATGAAAGCCGAAAAGCTGATTAAAACCATGAGTGGTCACAAAACGATTGAAGAACTGGCAAGAGCAGTTGGAACAGAAGTGCAAAAGGTAGATCAATTCACTTTTTCTTCTTATTCTGTCACCGGCTTAGGTCCTGAGCATACGCTAATAGGTAAAGTGTTCAGTTCCCCGCAAGGTAAAATGAGCGAACCCTTCAAAGGAAATATGGGCGTTTTTGTCATACAGCTTGATCAACTGATTGAACCGGATGATCCAACAGATGTTGCATCACTTAAAAAGCAGTTGCAGCAAATGAAATCAGGAACTGTGGACTACCAGGTATATAATGCACTGATAAAAGCTGCCAATGTTGAAGACAATCGCGGAAAATTCTATTAATAGAAAGAGGATTGAATGTTATAAATTAACTTTCATTCCAACTGTTTTTAAAATAATTCCGTTTATGTATCCAGCCATAGTTTAATATTAATATGCTTTTTTTCAACATACACAATAAATTTAGAATAGTATGGTATATTTGGAAAGCAGAAGCATTATAGGAATGAGGATTCTCATTATTGTCACACTTTTGCCGTTGTTTGCTTTCGGGGCAGATACAAACAGGATAAAACAGTTGAATGCACTCAGGATTACTAAAGCCCCAAAGATTGATGGCGTTCTGGATGAAGCAGTATGGCAAAATGCACAGATTGCGAATAATTTTATTCAGCTGGAACCCGATCCCGGAAACCCTTCTGCTCAGAAAACTGAAGTTAAAGTCCTCTATGACAATACGGCCATATATATAGGAGCTGTCTTATATGATGTTTCTTCAGACAGCATACTTAAGGAATTGACCAACAGGGATGAGGAAGGTAACGTAGCCATGTTTGGAGCTTTTATCGACACATATAATGATGATCAGAATGCTTTTGCATTTGGCGTATTAGCCACTGGCGTGCAACTGGATATACGTTATTCTCTTACTGACGATCAGGATTTCTCATGGGATGCTATATGGGATAGCAAAGTGTATATGGATGACAAAAACTGGTATGTTGAGATGAAGATACCTTATTCTGCTTTGCGCTTTCCGGATACGAAAAAGCAAGTGTGGGGAATAAACTTTTGCAGGAAGATAAGGAGGACAAGGGAATATAGTTTCTGGAATGAAGTAAATCCGGAAGTTGATGGATTTGTTAATCAGTTCGGTCAGTTGAATGGAATAGAGGACATAGAATCCCCTTTGAGACTCTCAGTTGTACCATATGTCTCCGGTTACATTGACAACTATAAGGATGGAAACACAAGTATCAACAATTATTCACTGCGTGGTGGGCTTGACCTGAAATACGGTATCAACGATGCTTTTACGCTTGACATGACACTCATCCCCGATTTCGGGCAGGTGCAAAGTGACAATGAGATACTGAATTTATCACCGTTTGAGGTCAGATATGATGAAAAAAGACCTTTTTTTATTGAAGGAACCGAACTGTTTAAAAAAGGTGATCTGTTCTATTCCAGGAGAATAGGCAAAAAGCCTTCTGGTTATTACAATATTAATTCTCAGCTTCTTGAGGGAGAAATCATCAAAGAAAATCAGGAAGAGACACAGCTAATAAATGCTACAAAAATATCCGGCAGAACAAATGGCAAACTGGGCATTGGTGTTTTGAATGCATTGACAGCACCTGCCTATGCTATTTTGGAAAACACTTCCGGAGAAACCAGGTCAATAGAAACCGAGCCGATGACAAATTACAATGTCCTGGTGCTTGATCAAAGCATGAAAAACAACTCATTTATCAGTTTTATTAATACCAATGTTATGCGTGAAGGCAGCACCTATGATGCCAATGTTACAGGTGCAGAGTATAAGATTGTGAATAAGAAGAATACCATTTCTACAGATGGAAACGCAGCTGTCAGTCAGAAATATTTCAACAATGCTGACAGTCTCGCCACAGGTTATCAATATGAATTGAGCCTTGAAAAGATCAGCGGAAACCTGCAGTTTGGTTCCTGGTATCTTGAACAAAGTGATACATATGATCCAAATGATCTGGGTTATCTGCCACATAATAACAAACGTGAAGGCGGAGCATATGTATCATACAATATTTATAAGCCTTTCTGGAAGATGCTCAACTCATACAATTCACTCAACATATCTTATGCCCGATTGTACAATCCCGATAAATTCAATGATTTTAAGATCTCACTAAACTCTTTTGCTACATTAAAAAATTATTTGTCTTTTGGTATTAATGCAAGGCTTAATCCTGTACTAACTTATGATTATTACGAACCAAGGGTTACCAATCGATTTTATACCATACCCACAAACTGGAATGCCGGCACTTTCATTTCATCTGATTACAGAAAGAGACTGGCACTGGATGTCGGTATTACCTATTATAAATACAGCAATCCGGGTAGATATGGTTTCAGTTATTTTATCGGGCCGAGGGTACGTATCAATGACAGGATGAGCTGTATTTATATGTTCAATTCATATGATTTTTTCAACGATGTGGGTTATGCAACCAACTCTGGTGATGACATCATTTTCGGTAGAAGAGATTATCTAATGTACGAGAATACCCTCACAATTTCCTATATCTTCACCAACAGGATGGGATTGAACTTCCGCCTCAGGCACAACTGGACAAGAGCCGATTATAATAACTTCTTCCTGCTTGGAAAAGACGGATACCTCTACAATACTTCATACATGGGTCTGGACTCATTGGGCGATCCGATACACAATGTTAACTTCAACGCTTTCAATATAGACATGGTTTATACATGGGTTTTCGCTCCGGGGAGCGAACTCAACCTGGTATGGAAACAGGCAATCCTTAGCAGCGATACACATATAACAGACAATTATTTCACCAACCTTGAGAATACTTTATCTATGCCACAGACCAACAGCTTCTCATTTAAGATTCTCTATTATCTTGATTACCTGTATCTGAAAAAATCATCCTGATCAGTTGATGCTGTTTGCGTTTGTATTATGTAAATTACTTCACTCGCTCATTCTTTTTAGCGATAAGTTCTCAATTTGTTTTATTAATTTGTAAAAATTTACTTCTATGAGATATTTCACTTTTATCCTTGCCTTGTTGATTAGCGCTGTCGGTTTTGGACAGGCTGCCGGCAATTATTTATACAACCAGTCTTTGGAAAGAGATTACAAAACAACTTCAGAAACTTTTGACAACCAATCTTTTGGGTATTTGCCACCTTATCCATCACAATCGAGGCTTCCATTTGCTCCAGATACAAGCATAACCCTAACTGCAAATATCCTGATGAACGTGAAAGCAGATTCCTATATGATGATACTAGGGGTATCGCAGGTAGCAGAAACAGTGGATTCCTGCCACCAGATGATCAATCGCAGGATAGACACTTTCATCAAGAGTGCAGCACAGTTTGGCGTGAATAAAAAGGATGTGTTTATAGATTTTATCTCTCAGGTACCTGTATTTGAGATTGAAGAAGAGAAGAAGTTATTCAGCAAATCATACAATGAAGTGCCTAAAGGTTTTGAACTGAAAAAAAACATACATCTTAAATATAAAGATGAAGGAGCGGTGGAAGGATTATTAACTCTGGCTGCAGAAAATGAAATATATGACATTGTAAAAGTGGATCATGTGGTTGAGAATGTACATACTGTATATGATACCCTCCGCCTCGCTGCCATTAATCTTTTAAACAAAAAAGCAAATGACTTCAAAAAGCTGGGTATCACATATGTACCCATGTTTCATACTGTGGCTGAGGAAATCTACGGTACCTATCCCCTGGAGAGATATACGAGTTACAAGTCTTTCAATGAAGCGTCAATTAAAAACATCAAGAAATACCAGGGTAAAAGCGGTTCTTATACAGTGAGAAGCCGCACGATTCCTGCTTCTTTATACTACAATAAATTGCCATATAATGTATATGATCAGGTCATCCACCCGGTCATTGTTGAACCGGTGGTACAGTTCTCATATACTCTGTCCATGAAGTATGTTTTGAAAAAAAGGTAGATTAATGTTATAATTTGTGAGCTCGTTATTATTCTATCACAATCTTGCCAATTCTAGTACCAATCTGCAATACATAAAGACCTTTTTCAAGAGGATTTATAGTTATAAGTTGTTTGTTGTTTTCAACTGCTTGTGAATACACCAGTCTGCCGGTGATATCATACACCTGCATTATTCCTGTTGCTCCTTCAATGGTGAAGATACCCGTAGTGGGATTGGGATAAATATGTATTGTATTGCTCTCTTCCGTTTCAGGTACGTTTTGAGGTGGAGGAACACAACCCGTTGCAATAAGGTTGGAATCAGACCAGAGTGTGATCCTTGATGGAAGATATAAAGCAGCGATCATCCAATCCACCTGTTGGCGGGTGAACATTTTTTTACAATCGTGGTTATAGTCCATATAGTTTTCTCCGTTTGTGTGCACGTTGCAACTATAGTCGTTGTTGTCACAACCTGTTACTTCTATTGTGCCGCCCAATGTGGGTGGCGTATCATCTATATAATCTCCCGGACTATTGCAGCCGTTTTCAAAAGTATGGCGCAGATTGAGCCAGTGTCCCGTCTCGTGGGTATTGACGGAAGCCCATTCTTGTCCCTGGGTGAGTTCTGAATGAGTGCCATAACCCCATCTGTAGGAACTGTAGAAGATGCCGCCTGCATTGTTGTTGGAGCCAGAAGTGCTTGGATAATAGGCATAAGCTGTGAAGAGGGAAGGACCACCATACACATATTTCGGTAAATAGATATTCAAGTATTTATAATTGTCCCATGCATATTGAAAGAGGTTCGGTATGTTGAGCATGGCAAGAGAATCGTCATAGTAATTGATGCCTGTTGTAGGATTGCCGTCAGGATCAATGGTGGCCAGGCAGAACTGTATATCTAAAGTAGCTTTGATACTGTCGAATTCAGGGTCGATGGTATTCCAGTCGCTGTTGAGTCCATTGAAATCTGTATTCAGGATATCTATACCGGACTGAGCTTGTGCATAATCTATTTTGCCATCATCTCCGTTGTGGAATACATGCAATACAACAGGGATGATAATAGTGGAATCACTTCTATTGCCTTTATGGGCAGCACGGTCAATTGCAAGCTGTTTGACAAATTCTTTGGAAAACTCCAGGTTTCGTTCGTTCTCCTTCAGGGCATCAGGATTGATCTTTAATTGTCGTGCAAGTATTGCTTTATCTGAACAAGGAGAAAGTCGGTTCTGTGATCTTGCCATGGATGTAAATAACATGATCAAAGCGATGGTGTAGTTTAAGTTCTTCATAATCCATTAAGTTATTGGCTAATATACAAAAATCTTTTCAGGAACCGGAATGATAGTTAATTCGTACGTTTTATTTGTATTTTTAAGTTGATAAAGTATAAACATCTTTAAAATTTGTTTTTGTTTTATCTGTTCTATTAAAAATTCTTTTTGGTAATAATAGATATTTCCCTCTTTGGCTACTCCTTTTTTTCTACTTTTATCGAAATTTCAGAAGGGAAGGATTGAAGTTGTAAAAGATAAAAATTATGAGTAAGAATATATGTGCAGTTATTACAGGTACGGGAAGTTATATTCCTCCTACGCTTGTTAGAAATGAAGATTTTCTGGAAAAGGATTTTTTTGAAGAAAATGGTAAAAAACTGGAAAAAAGCAACAGTGAGATTATCGATAAATTCCGTAAGATAACAACCATTAAAGAAAGACGCTATGTTTCACAGGATCTTGTAACTTCCGACATAGCATATTATGCAGCTTTGAAAGCCATAACAGATGCAAAGATTGATTGTGAGGAACTTGATTACATCATTGTGGCGCATAATTTTGGTGATGTCAGAGATGATCAGAAACAGCTGGATATGGTACCCAGCTTAGCTGCCCGTGTGAAGCATAAACTTCAGATTAAAAAACCTGAATGTGTGGCATATGATCTTATATTCGGTTGCCCGGGCTGGCTTCAGGCAGTCATTCAAAGTAATTATTATATCCAGGCCGGTGATGCCAAAAAAGTGTTGGTAATAGGAGCAGAAGTTTTATCCAGAATTTCCGATCCAAGCGACCGGGACAGTATGCTTTATGCTGATGGTGCAGGAGCTGTGGTGCTTGAATCCAGAGAAAGCGATGTGCCTATAGGTATTATAGCTCATAAAACCCGTTCGGATGCTTTTTTATATTCAGATATGTTGCGAATGGATGGCACATTTAATTCTACAGAGAAGTATAAAAATGAACTTTTTCTTAAAATGAACGGAAGGAAGCTTTACCAATATGCGCTTGAAAATGTTCCCCAGGCTATAAAAGAATGTATAGAAAAAAGCAAATCAAAAATTCAGGATATTAAAAAGATACTGATTCACCAGGCAAATGGAAAAATGGATGATGCCATTTTAACCAGATTATACAACCTATATAAAATTGCCAAAGTTCCAGAGAATATCATGCCCATGACAATAGAATGGCTGGGTAATTCTTCTGTTGCTACTTTGCCAACAATGTTCAACCTGATTTTGAAGAATAAATTATTGCCACACCGCATTTTCGGGGGAGATACATTGGTTTTTGCTTCAGTTGGAGCGGGGATGAATATTAGTGCATTGATTTATAAAATGTAAGCTGCTTCAGATATTAGATTTTTCATTTTATAAGATAAAAGGTTTCTTTTCCATTTATGAGATCATTGCATTTCATAACAGGGAATAATTTTTCTTTCATTTTTATTGAGTATCAATAAAGTAAAGCCATCACATTTTAATAAAATATTCCGGTCATAGGTTTTTTACAGAATGACTATAGTTTCTATCTCTTTTTCTATCGTGTTCATTCAGCAGGATCTTCCTAAGGCGAATTGATTTTGGTGTTACTTCCACGTATTCATCTTCACCTACATATTCCATGGCTTCCTCTAACGAAAAATGAGTGGCAGGAGCAATGTTAACCTTATCGTCTGAACCGCTGGCTCTCATATTTGATAATTTTTTTGTTTTGATCACATTAATTACAATATCCTCCTGCCGTGTGTTTTCTCCAATAACCTGCCCTGCATACACTTCTTCACCAGGGTCAATAAAAAAAGAACCTCTATCTTGTAGTTTATCTATAGAATATGGAATAGCTACACCGGTTTCCATAGCGATCAATGCTCCGTTTCTTTTACCTTGAATGTCTCCTTTCCAGGGTTCAAACCCTTTGAGCCGATTAGAAATCACTGCTTCGCCTTCAGTTGCAGTAAGCAAAGGATTTGTAAGTCCAATCAGCCCACGGGCAGGGATTTTAAATTCAAGGGTTACTCTATCATTTCTTGTTTTAATTTCCAAGATATCGCCCTTCCTTTTTGAGACAATCTCTATCACTTTACCGGTAAAAACATCCGGTACATTAACATAAAGAATTTCAATCGGTTCATGCCTGAAACCGTCAATCTTTTTTGTTATAACTTTCGGCTGCCCGAGTTGCAATTCATACCCTTCCCTTCTCATGGTTTCAACAAGGATGGATAAATGTAGAATGCCCCTACCATAAACGAGCAGCTTATCGGGTGAATCCGTATCTTCTACCCTTAATGCAAGATTCTTTTCTGTTTCTTTGAATAGACGCTGGCGTAAATGCCTGGATGTTACATATTTGCCTTCTTTTCCAAAGAATGGCGATGTGTTGATGGTGAACAGCATGCATAGGGTGGGTTCATCTATAGCTATAGGAATCAGTGGTTCCGGTTCTTCATAGTCTGCTACTGTATCTCCAATATCAAAGTCATCAAGTCCCATTATTGCTACGATTTCACCGGAGGAGATTCTTTTTTTTGTCTTTTCTTTTCCCAATCCCTCAAACAAGTATAATTCCCTGATTGTAGATTTACTTATGTTTCCATCGCGATGAACAACGGATACATTGTCATTCATTTGCACACTTCCCCTGTGTATCTTGCCAACGGCAATCCTGCCTGTATAAGATGAATAATCAAGCGAACTGATACGTATCTGCAGGCTTCCAGGATTATCGGCAGGTGGATCAAAGTATTTTATAATGGTGTTTAACAGGTAACTTACATCTTCTGCCGGATTCTTCCAGTCAGCACTCATCCATCCTTGTTTAGACGATCCGAAAACAACAGGATAATTTAATTGTTCTTCCGAAGCATCGAGTGAGCACATAAGTTCAAATACGAGTTCATTGACCTCTTCCGGATTGCAATTTGGTTTGTCCACTTTATTGATGACAACAATTGGTTTAAGACCCATTGCAAGTGCTTTCTGCAACACAAATCTTGTTTGTGGCATGGGCCCTTCGAAAGCATCAACAAGCAATAGAACACCATCTGCCATATTCAGCACTCTTTCAACTTCTCCGCCAAAATCAGAGTGCCCGGGTGTATCGATGATGTTGATTTTTGTATTCATGTATCTAACGGAAACATTTTTTGATAAGATGGTGATTCCTCTTTCCCTTTCCAGATCATTGGAGTCGAGTATCAGTTCCTGTACTTCCTGGTTATCCCTGAATAATTTCACCTGGTGAAGTATCCTGTCAACCAGTGTGGTTTTTCCGTGATCAACATGTGCTATTATGGCAATATTCCTGATATCCATAAAATATAAAATAGCCGGCAAAATTAGTCAATTAAACGGTTTACTTTAATGTCATTCTGTATTTAAAATGATATTGACCGATACTGTGCTTAATCTATGCTTCAGGTCCTCCGCTTAGCAACATTGCTATATGGTTTTTTTAAGCC